>CAYSHN010000179.1:0-7185 GCA_964430815.1 uncultured Calditrichota bacterium
CTTTAACCGTGAATTACTGGCTAATCACCAATTATTTGCCACGGGTACCACTGGTGGATTACTGGAAAAGGAACTGGATCTTCAAGTACACCGCTTTAAAAGCGGACCGCTGGGTGGAGATCAGCAGATTGGCGCCAAGATCGCCGAAGATGAAATCGATTTCGTTATTTTCTTCTGGGATCCCTTGCAACCCCATCCTCATGATGTCGATGTTAAAGCTTTATTGCGAATCGCGGTAGTGTACAACATTCCAATCGCCTGTAATCGCGCCAGCGCAGATTTTATGATTTCCTCGCCATTGATGGATGAGAAATACGAAAAAATCCTGATAGACTATGAAGAGCGAATAACAGCTGAAAGAGATTAACAATACTCCTGATTGCTTATTTAATTAATTCCATTCACCTGCCCTGAAAAAGCAATATATTTACAGCCCAAGATATCGTCCTGGGAAGCCAATAGTCTACCCAGCAGGGGCTAAATAAAAAGACCCTGGGAATAAATTCTCATTTATTTTATTTGAATAAGTAAAGATACAGATATAAGAGGCACCTCTATGATAATAAATTATAAATCTATTAATAGAATGATTTCCAAAATCCAGATACTCACCTTGTGTGCAGTCTCTCTACTATCTGCCGGTGAGTACCAGGTAGATAAAAACAAAAAATCTCAGGTCAAATTTATCTCTGATGCACCAATCGATGATTTTGAAGGTGTAACCAACAAAATTGATGGTTACCTGGCCTGGGAGAATGAAGATCTTACTGACCAGAGCGAGATGTATTTCGAAGTAGATTTAAACAGCATTGATACAGGAATCGGTTTACGCAACCGGCACATGCGCGAAAATTATCTGCATACCGATAAATATCCCTATACCCATTATAACGGAAAGATTACCTCCAGTGAAAATTTGGATGACTCCACCTATGCTGTAACCACTACCGGTGTAATTTTTATTCACGGTATTGAAAAACCTTTATCGGTACAGGGCACGGTCAGAAAAACTGGAATTAATGCCTACCGGATTAAGACCAATTTCCAGGTAAAATTATCCGATTTTAATATTGAAATTCCTTCGATAATGTTTTATAAAATTAACGAAACCATGGAATTGGTTTTGGATTTTTGGGTGCGGAAAATATAATAATTAAATATATGGGTTATGTAATGTAGAGACGCGATGTATCGCGTCTCTACACATATATGATATGATGTGATTATTATCCAGGTGGTGACCATTTTTGCAAAAAGGCCGTTACCTTATCCCGGTCATGATGATCCCCTGATTCCAGAAGACCAGTATTTTGTGAATACAGCAAATGCCCTTGTGCATCCAGCACAAATAAATGCGGATAACCGGGAATTTTTGGATACCTGGATAACACAGCTTCATTTTTATTTTCTTCGCTCCAGTTGACCTTTAGCACTACATAATTTTTGTGCATGTATTCAGCAATATCCTTATTCTGTTCGAAAAACTGATCCAGGCGTCGGCACCAGATACACCAGTCTCCACCTACATCCAGAATTACATTCCGCCCACTGCGTTTGGCTTCGTTCACAGCTGCAGTAATATCTTTGGCGGCATCACGGGCAGGATCGAATCTGGTAACCGGCTGGTATGAACCATTATTCTTACAACCGCAGGTACAGATTAATAAAGCCAGCAGAATAATGCTGATTAAAATTTTAAGCATATAATTTTCCCCGTCTGAACCAAAAATAGTTCCCAATTCTGATTAGCGTTTTAACAATTTATCCACTTCTTCTTTATCGGCATCCATCACATAGGTAATTCCACTGATTTCCGCTGCATCACGGGTCAGACTGACCAGATCATCCCGGGAAATATAATTTAAATTAAATTTCCTGGCTCCGCACATGAATTGCCGTAAACCCTGGGCTAACCGTTCATAATAGGTATACAGACCAATAGCACCAGTCGGTAACTCTTCAAAGGCTTCATTGCCTAATTTCTGCCGGAGTTCATGGGAAGTGACAAAAATTTCATCGACCGAGTTTCCAAAACGTTCTACGTAAACCGGCAGCATCTGATTGCGGATAGCAACACCGATAGTTTTCCCAACCATGGCTGAGGCAATTGGTCCGCGAGCCATGCCAATCAGTTTCACATAAGGTGCCCCCAGCGCCAATCCTTTAAATATCTGATCCTCAAAAGTAAAACCACTTGCTAAGGCCAGCGCCGGTAAATACTGTTTTTGCTGATCCAGTTTGCTGGCATAACGATGTAACAATGAATGTAACTCTACGGGTGGCACTCCCCATTCGTTCATCATGCGCCAGGGACTCATTCCAGTACCCCCTCCCGCACCATCAACTGTTAATAAATCTAATTTATATTTTGAAGCAAATTTTAAAGCGCGGGCCAGATCAACCGGACGATAAGCACCTGTCTTCAGAAAAATATATTTAGCACCAGCCTGACGCAGTTCCTCAACCCGTTTGGCAAATGATTCTTCCGAAACCATACCGATCCGCGAATGCCGTTCGAATTCCTTGAAGGTACCTTTTTCAAAAGATTTGATCACACCGGGTTCGGTGGGATCGGGTAAAACAATATATCCTCGTTCATAGAGTGTCTGGGCTTTTTTTAAATTTCTGATCTTAACTTCCCCACCAATATTTTTAGCACCCTGTCCCCATTTTAATTCCACACATTCCACACCCAATTCCTTAATCGCATACTCCTGTACCCCCAGGCGCGTATCTTCAACATTGGCCTGAACGATGATGGCTCCGTACCCATCCAATTGATGATCTTTATATAACTTTACTCTTCTTTTCAGATCCACGGTATCGACCACTCTCCCATTATTGATCACTGCTTCCATATCCATACCGCTGACATTTTCTCCGATGGTCAATCCCGTCCCGGCCAGTGCTGAACCGATCGCCAGTCCTTCCCAGTTATTTTTAGCAATATCAGTGGAACCAATGCCGGGAATGATCCAGGGATATCTGAATTTAATACCTTTATCATGTCCAAAAACAACAGTTAAATCGACTGCCGGAAAGATTGCCTTATCACTATCCGCTTCCATACCCTGGGCGCCTATCACTCCGCCCATGATGCTGAAATGGGAATAATCAACCGGAAATCTTTTCTCGGCCGCCGTGGTGATCACCCCGAACGGTTGCGGATAAATGACTTCATGTCCGCGATAGGCCGATTTTCCTATTTCACACATACCAATACAACCATCCACGCAGGTAACACACATTCCGGATATGGGTGTAATCGATTCTTCCGTCCGGTTCTTCGTCAGTGTGGCTGCCGACGAATTTATTCTGGAAAAATTATTTGCCATAATATTATCCTCCGCTTAGCTCAATCTTATTTCCTAATTTCACACGCTACACACGGTTCCATGTAGCACATCAGATCATGAAAGTTTTCTTTTTCAATGCAGGGTGCACTCAGATTAGCACATCCACCACAAATCACCCTATCTGTATCCATATACGTGCAGCGCAATTGACAAACCGGACAGACATAAATACAACCACCGCATTGCCGGCAAACCTCTGAACGCATATTGAACGGCGTACCCAACTTCCGTTTTTCCCCTCTACCCTGAAAACCGATAGCCTTGGCTCTCATCTGTTCTTCACACATCCTGATACAACGTCCGCATAAAATACAATCCTCATATTCCTGCCTGAAACGTTGTTGGGTCACGTGATGCGCCGAAGCCAAATCCTGTATGACTTTGGATTGTGGACAGGAAGCCAGTAATAATTCGATTATCATTTTCCGCGCTTTTACTACCCGTTCAGAAGCAGTGCGGACTTTTAATCCTTCTTCTACCGGATAGGTACAGGAAGTAACAAGCCTGGATTTGTCATCCGTTCCAACTTCCACCACACATAAACGGCAGGCACCATATGGGGATAAACTTTCCAGGTAACATAGAGTTGGAATGGGAAAACCATAGAATTGGGCTGCTTCCAGAATGGTCATCCCCTCTTCAACCTGCACCGGTAAGCCATTTAAGAGCAAGTTAACCATGAATACTCGCCTCCATCGTTTTATCCGCTGTAGTTCCCTGGATTTGTTGCTGAGTAAACTCGAAATCACAGCGCAGACACCGCCGCGCTTCTCGTTTAGCTTCTTCAGGTGTAAGGGCAATTTCTACTTCGGTAAAATTACATTTACGCCAATCCGCCGGTGCCCGTGGTGTTTCCGCACGCTTGCCTGAATCGATCTCCCCTACGCTCAACTCCCAAGGTTCGATATACTTTTGTGGCCGCCTGACCGGGACTGGTTGCTCCAGGGGTAATTCATGCATATACCGGTCGATCATAATGGCAGCCTTTTTGCCGGTAGCGATGGCTTGAATTACCGTTTTAGGACCGCTGCTCACATCTCCGGCCGCAAAAACACCAGCACGACTGGTCACCAATGTCCTGTCATTAACTCTAATCGTGTTACTATCGGTTGTATCGATTCCCCCGGTCTGAGCAGCAGTCATACAATCCTTCCCCGAATCTTCGCTAATCGCCACAATTAAGGTTTCAAGTGAAAGTACGTACTCGCTATCCGGAATAGGAACCGGTTTACGGCGGCCACTGTTATCCACATTGCCCAATTCATTGCGCAGGCACTCAACGCCGGTCAATTGTCCCTTTTTTGCTAAAATCCGCCTGGGTGTAACTAAGGTTTGTATTTTTATTCCTTCCTGTTCCGCTGCTTCGATTTCTTCAGCAAAAGCCGGCATTTCATCACGGGTTCGCCGGTACAGAATCGTGACACTTTCCACCCCCTTCTGACGCAGAGCCGTGCGAGCTGCATCAATCGCCGAATTTCCCCCACCGATAACTCCAACCCTGCCACGAGCAAGATTCTTGTTATTTAAATTAAAGGCTTTCAAAAATTCTATCGACGGATAAACTCCCCTGGTGTCTTCATTCTCAATCTGCAGCGGTTTACTTTTATGCGCACCCATAGCCAGCAGGATCGCTTTAAATCCCTGCTGTATTAAACCATCAATGGTGATATCTTTACCTAAAACCTCATTATATTTAATCGTAATATTTTCATCAAGCAGAGCACTGATTTCTCTTTTAATAATCTCCCTGGGCAATCGATAGGGTGGAATCGCACAGTACAACATTCCACCCGCTTCCGTTTCTGCTTCAAATATGGTGACTTTATACCCCTTTAAGGAAAGATAATGAGCAGCCGTAAGTCCAGCTGGACCGGCACCGATAACTGCTATTTGTTTCATTTTACCACTATATTCGTTTTGACGTAGTGGTTTGTACAAAGTTGGATCCATTTGATCGGTGATAAAACGTTTCAGGGCGCGGATGGCTACCGGGTCTCCACCACTTTGTCCGGCACGGCATTTTTCCTCGCAGGGATGATCGCAAACCCGGGCGCAGACCGATGGAAAAGGATTGGCTTCACGGATGGTGCTGTAAGCTTGCTCAAATTCTCCGCGGGCAATGTGGGCCACATAGCGCCAGGCCTCAGTACCGACCGGACATGCCGATTGACAGGGTGCCCCCACCAGGTCGTGACAGACAAACGCATCACACCTTTTATCAACTATGTGCCGTTCATACTCCTGATGAAAATATCGCAGGGTACTGAGTACTGGGTTGGCCGCAGATTGCCCTAAACCGCACATGGAAGTGTCTTTTACCACTCCGGCTAATTCTGCCAATAAGTGCAGGTGTTGTAAAGTACCCTGCCCTCTGGAGATATCGTCCAGGATTTCCCACATACGCTGGGTACCTTTACGGCAAGTAAAACACTTACCACACGATTCATCTTTTAGAAAATTCATAAAATATCTGGCCACATCAACCATGCAGGTATTTTCATCCATAACGATCATGCCGCCTGATCCCATGATTGAACCCACCCGGTTCAGATTCTCATAATCGATAGGTAGATCAAACATACAGGCGGGGACACACCCACCCGAGGGTCCGCCAGTCTGTACCGCCTTGATCCTAGCGCTGCCGACCGGACCGCCACCAATATCATATACCACTTCATTCAGTGTCATACCCAGCGGTACTTCTACGAGTCCGGTATTCTTTATTTTGCCTACTAATGAAAAAATTTTAGTACCGGTATTGCCGGGTATACCCACCTTAGCATAGGCTTCTCCACCGCGATTAATAATTACCGGGATATTAGCCAGGGTTTCCACATTATTAATACATGTTGGATACCCAAAAATGCCTTTTTCGATCGGATAGGGCGGACGCTGGCGGGGCTCACCCATCATCCCCTCCACCGAACGGATCAGGGCTGTTTCCTCACCGCAGACAAAAGCACCTGCCCCGCGTACGATCTCGATATCAAAATCATATTTTGTTCCTAATATATTTTTACCCAGCAAGCCAAACTCTCGGGCTTGACCCAGAGCAATGATGCAATGTTTAATAGCCAGTGGATATTCAGCGCGAACATAAATAATACCCTGGCTTGCGCCAATAGCTATTCCGGCAATGAGCATTCCTTCGATCACACTGTGAGGATTACCCTCCAGCACACTGCGATCCATATAAGCCCCCGGATCCCCTTCATCCGCATTACAGACAACATATTTCTTACCCCGGCCATCATTGGCAGCCCTGGCCAGGTTCCATTTTTTACCGGTCGGAAATCCTGCTCCCCCGCGTCCACGCAAACCGGATTCCTCGACCTCGGCAATGATCCATTCCGGACTGTTTTTCACCAGAACTTTTTCTATAGCATTGTACCCGCCATTTTCGATATAATCCATGATGCGGATAGGATCAATTTTCTGATTACTGCTTAAAATGGTGCGGAGCTGTTTTTTGAAGAACGGTATTTCATTTAATGAAGAATACCCGTCCGGATTGTCTGCATCCTTATAAATCAATTCCTGCTCAATGTATCCCCCCAGTGCAGCGTCAATAATCCGTGGTACATGTTCCATCTTTATTCTAGGATAAAGATGTCCCCCCGGTTCTACCACCACATAAGGATTCATTTCACAATAACCAATACAACCGGTAATACGCAGATTAATCTGATCGCGCAGTTCTTTTTCGATGATATGACGTTTGGCCATGCGAATAATGTCATTGATCCCGCTGGCCTGACCGCCGGTATCGGCGCTGATGACCAGGGTAGGTCGATTTTGGGTGATTTTTTTCTCGCTGATGATGCGCTGG
>CAYSHN010000180.1:0-7180 GCA_964430815.1 uncultured Calditrichota bacterium
TTGTCCTCCGTTTAGATTCATCAACGTATCCAATTGAAAAGGAGGAATCAAATGCCTAGTTGGCATACAATCCTTGAGGAAATTAAAAAAAGTGGAAGTACTCATGATATAATAAGACGCAATTATTTAAAATCTCTTTCCTCACTAACTGGCCGTAACACAATTGCCTATTATTCTGGTTGGCTACAAAAACCGAATATTCCAGGATTACATGTCAATGATGCAGATAAAAATGGTTTCATGACCGCAATTCACCAGATGGATCGTAAAAAAGGACTTGATCTTATTCTTCATACTCCCGGCGGTGAAACAGCGGCTACTGAATCGTTAGTGGATTACCTTTTTTCTATGTTCGGAACAAACATTAGGGCTATTGTTCCACAATTAGCTCTTTCAGCTGGCACAATGATAGCATGCTCTTGTCGTGAGATAATAATGGGAAAACATTCTAGCTTAGGACCAATTGATCCTCAGCTTGGTGGTATACCTGCTCATGGCATAATTGAAGAATTTAATCGTGCGTATGAAGAGATTAAATTAGATCCCGCACATATTCCCGTTTGGCAACCTATAATCGCTAAATATGCTCCAACTCTTATTGGCGAATGTGAAAAAGCAATTAAATGGTCAATTGTTATGACAAAAGAATGGTTATTACGTGGAATGTTAAACGGGAAAGATGACGCATCGATTCGAGTTGATACTATTCTAAAAGAACTTGTTGATCATTCTTTGACTTTCTCACATGCACGCCATTTATCTGCAAGCAAATGCAAAGGAATTGGACTCGAAATAAATTTATTAGAAGACGATCACTCTCTTCAAGAAGCTGTGCTGTCAGTACATCATTCATTTATCCATACATTATCAGCTACTGGTGCATATAAAATTATTGAGAATCAAGATGGAATTGCTTTCATCCAGGTAGCACAAACAATGCTAATTCAAGGTCCAGCAGCTCAGCCTGAGCAATAATGCATGAATATTAATGCTTGTACTGTACTAGATAAGGCACTTTTAGAAATTTTTAAATGGCTTAAAATTAATGATGCGTAAAGATGAAGTTTAAAATATATAATTAGTAAAAAATAGCAAAATTTTGTTACTACTTTGTTACTTTATAAAAAAATAGGGACTGTTAAGTCCCTATTTTTATTCATGCTATACTAGGTATAGCAATGCGCTCCCAAGGGGATTCGAACCCCTGCCGTCGACGTGAAAGGCCGATGTCCTAGGCCTCTAGACGATGGGAGCCTTAAAGATAAGATCAAAGAAGTAAGATTAAAGATTAAATTATATTTGTGTCTACCTGGGGGTAGATCTGCGACCTGTCTGTCGCCAGGTCTGCGACCTTAGTGCCTAAGTGCCTCAGTGCCTTTTAAATCTTTAATCTTTCATCTTTAATCTTGATCAGGGGGTGAGTAGTGGGACTTGAACCCACGACCTTCTGGGCCACAACCAGACGCTCTAACCAAACTGAGCTATACTCACCATGTATTTCTTAGTACGCCCTGGAGGATTCGAACCTCCGACCCTCTGCTTAGAAGGCAGATGCTCTATCCAGCTGAGCTAAGGGCGCAGCGATGTCGGGGCGAGAGGATTTGAACCTCCGACCCCCTGCTCCCAAGGCAGGTGCGCTAGCCAGGCTGCGCTACGCCCCGAACAAATTTATACTAAAATAAAGCCTTTAAATTTAAATTTTAATCGTTCTTTAGTCAAGTTTATTTGCCCGGTATTGCGATAATTTTAAGGACAAATTACGTAAAGCTCTAAAACGATGACTGATCGCATTCTTTTGCTCCGCTGGCAGTTGCGCATATGTTTTCCCCAGTTCCGGTACGTAAAACAACGGATCATATCCAAAACCACTTCGTCCCTGCGGCCGGTCGGTAATCAGACCCTGAGTCCTGCCTAATGCCGACAAACATACATTTTTATCCAGATAAACCATCTGGCAAATGAAATGAGCCTGGCGCTGGTTACCCCTTAATCCGGACATGCGCCGTAATAATTTACGGTTATTGTCGCTATAACTCGCCTTTTCCCCGGCATAACGGGCCGAATACACGCCCGGTTCACCCCCCAGGGCAGGGACTACCAGGCCTGAATCGTCGGCAATAACTGCTAATGATGTTTGCTGAAAATAATATCTGGCTTTGAGCAGTGCATTAGCCCGGAAAGTCCTACCGGTCTCAGTCACTTCCGGAATAGCCCTGAATTCGGCCAGTGACTTAAAAATCAGATCAGGCGCAGATAGGATTGCTATAATCTCTGCTAACTTATTTTGATTATTGGTGGCTACCAGGATGATACGCGGAATCATAATCGGTTATACTTCGTTCATTTAAATCATATTATTGATCGATTAAAAATCGAGGTTTGATTTGATTTTAAGCACAATTGAAGATTGAAACAATATCATATTGTATAAAGATATTATAAACTAAAAAAGGTCCAAAAAAATATGCAGGTGAAATATCGTAATTTCTTATATACATTGTTAATTACATTAATTGGTCAATTAATCATTGTGGTTTTATTGCTGCTGCTAGGGTTTAACCAAGGGATATTGGGATCTGGCGATCAAATTGCTGTTTTGCAACAGGAGATCTTACAACTGAAAGAGCAGGTCAAACAGTCGGGCAAACGAAGTTATGTCAATAGTCATCAATTACCGAACCCGGTAGTTTTTTGCGGTGATACTCTGGATACCGATAAGGTAATGATTCGGGAACGGCTGGAACGGGAATTCTATTTGCTGCTCAATGAACAGGCACAGATTCAACTCTATCTCAAGCGCTCAGCACGGTATTTACCGATGATCGAGAAATATCTTAAAGAGGCCCAGCTACCCGACGATCTGAAATATATTGCCGTGCACGAAAGTGCTTTATTGCCTCATGTTCGCTCCCGGGCCAATGCGGTGGGCTTGTGGCAATTCATACAAGCCACCGGGCGAATGTACGACCTGAAAATCAATTCTTACATCGACGAACGTCGCGAGGTCGAGAGAGCCACCGCAGCGGCTATGTGGATGTTCCGCGATCTGAAGAATATTTTGGGGGACTGGCCGCTGGTTCTGGCCTCTTATAATGCCGGACTCGGCCGGGTTACCAGGGAGATGGAAAGACAACGGACACGTTCATTCTTTGAACTGTCTTTACCCGAAGAAACCGAACGCTACTTTTTTAAAATCGTAGCTGCCAAAATCGTTTTATCTCAGCCCGAAGAATTCGGATTTTATGTTGAGAATGGTGATTTTTTTTATAATGACAGTCTAGAAAACATATCGTATGTTGTGGGATTAAAACGGATATCGGTGCAGGAACTGGCCGGTTATTTCGGTTTGACTCCCACCCGGTTAAAAGCATATAATCCGCAATTAATTAATTCCCATGTGCCAACAGGAGTAATTAATCTTAAAATTCCACGCAGCAATTACCTGCTGTACGAACAAAACCCTGACCGGGATGAGGAATCTATTTCCGGGTATATATTGGATACTGATAAACAGCTAGGTTTGGACTGATCCGGATACTGACTCAGCGCAATTTTTCTTTTAAAGCCTTATTCAGCATTTCACGGGCCCGGAAGATACGTGCTTTCACTGTGCCCAGTGGTAACTTTAAGATGGCGGCGATCTCTTCATATGACTTTTCTTCGGTGTGCCGCAATACAATGGCAATATAGTATTTCTTGGGCAGAGATTCGATTGCCTGACGAATCAGGCGATTCCGTTCCGAAGTCAGAATCGTTTTTTCGGCATTAAAATCGGGATCGGGAATTTCGGGCTGCAGTTCGGAATCTTTAAATTGAATCGGTTTATCCAGAGAATACATCTGTAGTTTACGTTTGCGGAAATAATCAATGCAATTATTGGTGGCAATTTTGTACAACCAGGTGGAAAAGGCGTATTCTTCATTAAAAGAGGCTAAAGAATTGAAGGCCTTGATGAAAGCCTCCTGGGTCAAGTCTTCCGCATCCTGAACATTTTTCACCATGCGGAAAACCAGATTGTAAACGGAATTTTTGTATTTCTTCAATAATTTTTCATAGGCTTTGGAATTACCACTACGGGCCTGACTGATCAGTTCGGAATCATTCTCTCGGCTGTGTACTATCAATTTGTGTCTTTCTGTTTAACCCTTCGGTGTAACCTGTATTTGTTAAACCTGTTCACTGACTTGCGCTTCTGAAATTTACTTCGTAAAATGCCCAAAAATAAGTATTTATTTTAATTCAAGTTAAATATTTTCGTCGCTTTTTGTCAAGGGTTAAATCGGGATCAGTTTTGGAGTTTGTTGTTAGTTAGGTCAAGAGGTGAAAAGGCAAAAAGGTTAAAAGGTTAAGAGGTGAAAAGATATAAAGGTTTTACCTGTTGACCTATTAACCTTTTAACCTCTTAGCCTTTTACATAAACCATGAGAAGATACTAAAATACTTTCAGAAGCCATGAGTACTATTGCAATTGGTGTTGATTTATGTGATATACCACGTTTATCGAAACTCATCACGGAACATGGGGACCGGTTTCTTAAAAAAGTATATACGGCTGGGGAAATAGCCTATTGTACTAAAAAAGTTAATGGTCTTACCAGTTTCGCAGCCAGGTTTGCTGCCAAAGAAGCATTGCTCAAAGCGCTGGGTACGGGACTGCGGGCCGAGATGAACTGGAAGGATGTGGAAGTTGTTAATGATGCGCTGGGTAAGCCTTATTTTAAATTTTATGGACAGATTGCCGAATACCTGGGTGAGCGAAAGGTATTATTGTCGCTGGCTCATACGGATGAAAATGCCATGGCCTTTGTGATGATTGAAGGGGAGCCGTTTTCCGGATAAACATTCGAATGGGCTAGACATTAAAACGTATAGTGATAATATCACCGTCCTGCACCTTATATTCTTTCCCTTCCAGTTTGAAGAATCCCTTTTCTTTACAGGCGGCGATACTGCCTAATTTAATGAGTTCATGTGCAGGAATAACTTCCGCCCGTATGAATCCTTTCTCCAAATCCGAATGTATGATTCCGGCGGCCTGCTGAGCATTCTTGCCGCTGCGGAACGGCCAGGCGCGGCATTCATCCTCTCCGTAGGTGAAGAAAGAGTGTAAACCCAGCAGATTATAAGCTGCATGAATTACTTTAAGCAAGGCCGGTTCCGTGATCTGCAAATCGGTTAGAAATGACTGAGCGTCGGCGGGATTCAGTTGTGCTATTTCTTTTTCTATTTCAGCACTCAGGGCAACAATCCCGCATTGTGTTTTCAATTTGGTCTTGATTTCATTTTCAATCTGCCTCGAATTTTTGATTTCATTCTCGGCAATATTCAATATGAACAGAACCGGTTTGAGTGACAGGAACTGGTAACTGCGGATCAGGAATTCTTCCGGTTCCGGAAGATCAAGATCGCGCAAAGGATGCTCTGCTTCCAGGAATTTTTTACAGCGCTGCAGTACCTGTAGTTCTTTTTTGTCCTTCTCCCCTTGCATTTTTTGAATCAGTTTTTCCAGTTTATCAATCCGGTTTTCGACAATAGACAGATCGGTAAGCAGGAATTCACTCTCGATAAAATTTATATCGCGCCAGGGATCTACTTTGCCCAGTGGATGAGGAAATAATTCATTCTCGAAGGCCCGGATCATCACCAGGATTAATTCCACTGATTTGGTATTGGCTAGGAATTGCGGCGGGAGCCCCGCTCCCTGGTGTTTTTCCTTATCCAGTCCGGGAACCTTGATGAACTCAATGGTGGCATTCACCTGTTTCTTCGGCTGGAAAAGTTTGGTGAGTTGATCCAACCGCTCATCAGGAACTTTGATTACACCGCGTTCGGTTTCCTGTTTAAGTTTGGCACTTTCATCGTGGGAAACATGAGAATAGGTCAGCAGGGTTGAAAAGAGGGTCGATTTCCCTGAAAAGGGTAAGCCAACAATGCCGGTTTGCATAGTTTTTCTTCCGTTATTATTTGAATACGCCGAACAGATTCAAAAGTATCATAAAGATCACCACAGGTATGAAATATTTTATCAGAAATATCCAGACCCTTTTAAATTTTAAAAATATAGGTGAACCTTGCTGGATTTCTTCACTGGCCTTATTGGCTTTCCAGATCCAACCAACAAAAATGGAGAGTAATAAACCACCAATGACCAGGGCGAAATCGCCAAAAAGAAAACTCATCTGACTCAGAATATCCGCTGGACTCAGAGACTCAGGTAATATTTGCATGTGGGTAAAAAGTTCACTGGCTCCCTGCGAGAGTGCCGCCGGGATGCCCACTATGAAAGTTACCAGGGCAGCGATCCAGACTATTTTTTTACGATTATATTTTTTTTCATCGACCAGATAAGTAACCAATACCTCCAGCAGGGAAATAGTTGAAGTAAGGGCGGCAATGGCCAGTAAAATGAAGAAGAACGGCCCAACGATCATGCCTCCCGGCATTTGGGCGAATAATTTCGGCAGGATGATGAAGACCAATTTAGGTCCCATAGCCGGACTTTCGCCCATGGAGAATAAGGCCGGGAAGATAATCAGTCCGGCCATAAAAGCGGCCAGGGTGTCAAAGAAAGAAATATACGTGGCAGATACGACCATATCATCCTTTTTAGACAGATAACTGCCGTAGGTGATCATCAATCCCATGCCCAGGCTTAAAGAGAAAAAAGCCTGGCCGAGCGCGGCTAAAAATGTTCTGCCAGTGATTTTTGAAAAATCAGGATTTAGATAGAAATGGACTCCTTTTATCGCACCGGGTAGAGAAACTGAATAGATGATCAATCCCAATAAAATTAAAAAAAGCAAGGGCATTAAAATTTTCGACCATCTTTCTATACCGTACTTTATTCCACCGTACACTATAAGAGCTGTAATAAATATAAATGCTGCGAATAGTGAAATGTTTTGTAACGGGTCAGCCACAAACTCCTGAAAATTAAGACCCGTACTCACACCTGTTTTATAAATATAACCGAGAGTCCAACCGGCAATCACACTATAAAAAGCCAAGATCCCGAGTCCGGTTATTACACCCAGCACACCCACCCATTTCCATTGAGAGCCAGGTTTAATGCTCAAAATCGCCCCAACCGGATTACGCTGGGTAGCACGGCCCAAAGCCAGTTCAGCAATCATATAAGGAAGACCCATCAGCAGTACAACTGCTAAATACACCAGTACAA
>CAYSHN010000181.1:0-7173 GCA_964430815.1 uncultured Calditrichota bacterium
ATTCCGGGTCCATTACTAATGGCCGCATTGTTGTTGACTATTTTAGTTTCCTATCGTGAATACGATTCTATAGTTTTCAAAGAGATCAATTGGGCGGTACTGGGACGAATTATGGGCACGGTCGTGGGGGCCAGTACCTTGACCATAGTTCCTGAAAATAAATTGGCTGTTCTTTTTGGTATCATGGTATTAAGCGCCGTGGGTATGAGTTTTCTGGGTTTCCGGTTACATCTCTCGCCAGGAAATTTAGTTCTGACCGGAATTTTATCAGGATTCATGGGTACAACCTCAGCAATTGGCGGAGTACCTATGGCCTTGATTTATCAGGATTTAAAGGGACCGAAGCTGCGAGGCACCCTGTCAGCTATTTTTGTGGCGGGAACTTTAATTTCGATAATTTCTTTAATTATAATAGGCCGATTCGGTAGACAGGAAATAATTCTATCATTAGAATTAATTCCGGGAATATTGATCGGGTATTTTATTTCCAACAGAACGGCTAAAATACTGGACAGGGGGTATATTCGCCTGTTAATTCTTGGTTTAGCGGGACTTTCCGGTGTGATCATCTTTATTCGCGGTCTAATCTGATCCTGGCCTCGATAATTAGTCAGAAATCTCCGCATAAGGTGCGGGGATAATATAAATACTTAGTGAGGGATAAAAAATGCATTTTGTGGAGCAACAATTTGACGATATTTACGTACTGGCAATTAAAGGTAAATTAACGGATTCTCCGGAAACCGACGAATTGCATACTCGGGTTGAGTCATTTTTAAAGCGTCAGATTAAAAAAATTGTGATAGATTTAAAGCACGTTAATTTTTTAGCCAGTGCCGGCATTGGCGCATTAATGCGCTGTGTGACCACTGTACGCAAAGCCGGGGGTGAATTAAAATTTGCGGGTTTATCCGGTAAGGTGCGCAGTATCTTTGCCATCACCAGATTGGATGGCATATTACCCGTGTATGATACGGTCAATGCCGCCGTGCAGAGTTTCTCTGATCATTATTAATATGGTGGATATGCTAACTGCCGGTCCTGCCAACTACAATAATAATATGATGAATTTTTATGATAAGTGGATTTATTTTGTAAAGCAGATTGACTAAACTTGATAAAGTTGTACTAACGAGGTTATAATGAAACAAATAATTAAAACCGCGCTTCTAATTCCGGTTACATTCTGTTTTATAGCAGGTTGTCAAAAGGATAAAATGCCAATTACGACATCTTCGCCTCAGGCCTTACAATATTTTCTGCAAGCACGGGAGCTTTCAGAAAAGTTACGTAACAATGAGGCAGTTGAATATTATAACAAAGCGATTGAACTCGATTCAAATTTTGTACTGGCTTATTTATATATGGCCGACAGTAAAGTTTCATCCACAGAACAGTTGACCTATCTCAACCGGGCTTTCAAATTGATCGATGC
The DNA here is from genome assembly GCA_964430815.1 of uncultured Calditrichota bacterium. Taxonomy (GTDB): domain Bacteria; phylum Calditrichota; class Calditrichia; order JAJRVZ01; family JAJRVZ01; genus CAVZSQ01. Next base: position 1,436 of record CAYSHN010000181.1, read on the forward strand.
CGTATCCAGGGGGGAGAGATTATTGGTGGAATCGGCTCATGAAAGTATGCGCGGAAACAGAAAAAACCAGCAGGAACTTTTAGAAAAGTTGATCCAAATGTACCCCAAAGATGAACGGCTCTATCTGATGCTGGGTAACTTCTATTTTAGTCAACGACAGTGGGAGAAAGCAATTGCCACTTATAAGCAAGCCCTGGAAATTAATCCTGAATTTTCCACACCCTATAATCAGATCGGCTATTGTTACCGCTATTTGGGCAAATATGCCGAGGCCGAGAACGCTTTGAAAAAGTATATTAAAATGATTCCGGATGATCCTAATCCCTACGATTCCTATGCCGAACTCCTGCTGCGCATGGGGGAATACGAAGTGTCGATCGAGAACTACGAAAAAGCGCTGCAGATTAATTCAAAATTTTACTATTCCTATATCGGGATTGCCACGAACTTAAATTTTAAAAAGGAATACGAAGAGGCGCGCAATCAACTCATGGCCATGTATCGAATTGCCCGTAGTGATGGCGAGATATCGATGTACCATTATGCTGTAGCTGTCTCATATGCCGAAGAAGGTAATCTGGATCTGGCCAGGGCGGAATTGGAAAAGAGATATACATTGGCAGTAGCTGGTCACGATACTCTGGCGATGAACAATACCATACACACGATTGTCTATGTGCTTCTGGAGCAGGGCAAGGTAGATGAAGCCAAGAAAAAAACTGAAGAAGCCTATAAACTTTGCCAGGAAGCTAACCTGCCTTTGGAAGTAAAAAATCATGCCGCTGAGCGGATTTTTCTTGATCGGGCTATTATCCTGCTTAAAGAAAATAATTTTACCGAAGCCCGTATCAATGCGAATCGATATGAGCAAGAAACAGTTAAACATGATAATCCGCTATTACTGTTCGCTGTTATGGAAGTTAAGGCCATGATAGATCTGGCGGAAAAGAAATACAATCAGGTCATTTCAGGACTTGAGCAGGCCCCTAAAGATGATTCTTCTATTTTATATCTGCTGGCCAGAGCTTACCGGGACAAAGGTGATCTGCCGGCAGCACAAAAATATTATAAGCAGATACTGACTTTAAATGAGTTAAACAGTCTTGAATATGCCCTGTTGCGCCATAAAGCAGAAAAAGAACTAAGGCAATTAGATGTACCAATGATCCAGTAATAGAAGAATTGATCAGGCGATTATTACCTTCACCCCCATATTTTTTAGAGTATTTTGTTCTTCCTGGGGAATCCCCTTATCCGTTATCACCATATCAATTTTATTAACCGGTGTTATGAAAGCAAAACTCCTGCGTGAGAATTTACTGGAGTCGGTGACTACGATAATTTCACGGGAAATTTCCACCATTACACGGTTCAACTGGGCTTCTTCAATATTAGGAGTGGAGATACCGTATCTTGAATCAATTCCATCTACACCCAGGAATAATTTATCACAGTAATAATTGCGTAAATTCTCTTCAGCCAGTGAACCGACCAGGGAATATGAATTTTCCCGTAAGAAGCCACCCGGCATTATAACCTTCATGTTCTTATATTCGGCGAGTATACTGGCGATGTTCAGCGCGTCGGTGATTACATTGACATGATTAAGATGACCTAGGTTTTTTGCAATCTCCATAGTGGTTGATCCGGAATCCAGGATAATGGTATCATAATCCTTAATCAGTGCTGCCGCGACACGACCGATACGCTGTTTCTCTGCCAGATGTTGTTTCTGTTTTTCGACCAGCGCAAAATCAAGCCCCACACGCCGTTGTTTGATGGCACCGCCGCGGGTGCGCAGCAAGAGATTTTTTTGTTCGAGATGAGCCAGATCATTACGGATGGTAACTTCACTGACTCCAAAAATCCCACTTAAATTTTGTACTTCCACTTGTCCGGCAGCATCCACTTGTTCTATGATTCGGGCCCGGCGTTCTAATGTCGAAGCTTTTTTCATGATCTACTCGCGTATTGATTTATCTTTCAAATACTTTCGAAAATATTGAATCAAACTTTTAAAACTTTACAAATATTAATTCTGATGCTGTATTTATGCAAGAAATATTTTAAAGAATAAAGGGCAGTATGAATATCGAAATTATTGGTTAGTCACCTGTTGTAAGAGCTATTAGTATTAAGTATAATATTAATATATGACTCGTTATTCCTGATTATCTGTAGATATTTTAAATCGATAAATGAATACAAAAATTAGTTAAATCAACATACTTTCGTTTCTTTTGAAACTAGTATTAGAATCTATACTTATTTCAAAAAATAGGAAAAGAAAGGTATTGACATTTAAATAATAATGAATTATAATTCATGCGAAAGATTTTATAAGCATCAAACTGAAGAGTCAGAAATGAATCGAACCTACCTGAATCTGGATGAAAGCACGTTAATTAATCTTGGCGCCATTCATACCGCAAAGGAGATTCAAGGCCAGCCTGAGTTGTGGATAAAAACCAGGGACGCCGTAGAGAAGCAGGTTCAGGCCTTGCATGATTTCCTCGATCCTGTTGTGGCTAAAACCAACCTGGAAATTATTCTGGCTGGAGCCGGATCATCTGCTTTTATTGGTGATGCCTTAAAGGGTCAAATTCATAAAAATACCGGCCGCTGTACTAAGGCACTGGCCACAACCGATCTGGTTTCTCACCCTGAATTATATTTTCCTCAAAATATTCCAATGTTGATGGTTTCATTCGCGCGATCCGGAAATAGTCCAGAAAGCATTGCAGCCGTGGAATGGGCTGACTTGCTGGGTGTTGAAGTTTATCACTTGGTCATTACCTGCAATCCGGATGGACTCCTGGCCCGTAAGACCCGGTATAAAAACAGTTATATCTTTGTATTACCTCCTGAAGCAAATGACCAGAGTTTAGCCATGACCGGCAGTTTTACTTCCATGCTCCTGGCTGGCTTATTGATCTTTCAATTGAATCGTTTAGCGGATCTGCAAAGACAAGTTGAAGATTTAGCCGAGTATGGACATGTTATTTTAGCTGATTACCTGGTTCGCCTCAGGCGTGCGGCTGAACAGAGTTTTAAACGGGCAGTTTTTCTTGGTTCCGGTCCGTTACAAGGGGTGGCCCGGGAATCCCAGTTGAAGTTGCAGGAATTAACCGACGGAAAAATTATATGTAAATATGATTCATATCTGGGCTTTCGTCATGGACCCCGGGCGGTGGTCGATCAGGATACGTTACTGGTGTTCCTGTTTTCGAATGATCAGTACGTCAGGCACTACGAATTGGACCTGGTCAAAGCCATCAATAATGGGGAAAATGGTATGTTTCGCATTGGCATCATGGAACAGAATGTTGGCGATTTGAATCTGGACCTGAAAATAGTACTGTCCGGAAATAGTACCAAGCTGGACGAAGAATTTATTGCTATCTGCAGTGTTTTACCAGCACAGGTTCTTGGTTTCTTTAAGTCATTGCAATATGGATTAAAGCCTGATAATCCTTCCGCCAGTGGATCGATTACACGGGTTGTACAGGGTGTTCAGATTTATCCTTATCGGAAAGTATCGGGATAATTCGACCGGGAAAAAATTGATAGAGTAGTTGGGGCTATAGATTTATTTGCTATTACTAAACAATACATGTGGTCAGAGCATATCATACAGATCTGCAATATAGAGGTTATTGTTTGAAAAAGTTGTCAGTATTCTGGATTTTAACCATTATTATTTTTACCGGTTTGCAGGCGGGTGAACAGGATTACTCTTTATGGAATACCTCAATACCGAGTACTGGTACACTTTGTTTTTATGGAGATATTTGTCAGTATGAGGGAAATTCTCTTGGTACTCTGGTGGAAATTTCTTACGCCGTTGAATTATACCAATTCATTTCAGTTGCGGATACTGGTAAAAATGAAACCACACTTTTCATTCAATTAACCCTGGTCCCCTCCGCACCAGATTCGGTAATCAAAATTTCGGAGCATAAAAGGCTTATCCTACATAATGAGAACCAATCTGATACCTATCTCGATCTGAAACGGTTTCAGTTAAAACCCGGCAGCTGGGATTATGAGTTAATCATTTCTGACTCGGTATCCGGATTAAAAGGCCGGCAGGCCAAACGCCTGGAAGTACGGTCATTCCCGGAAACCTTTTCATTGAGTGACCTGGCCTTCATCAGTCATGTACAAAAATCCTCTCAGCAGAGTTCATTTGAAAAAAATGGATTGTCATTAATTCCGAATCCCTCGCGGGCCTTTTATAAAAACAGGACGGAAGCCCAGATCTATGTGTATTACGAAATAAATAACATGTTTTATGATCCCTTAAAGGTATCCTTCTATAATATACAGTGTGATATTTCCGATATGGCGGGGAATACGGTCTGGAGTTATGGGAAAGAGAGCCTGGCCAAAAATTCAGCGAATAGTGCCCGGATAGAAAGAATTCCGCTGGCTGATTTCAAGAGCGGTCTGTTTAAATTGAATCTGGCAATTATGGATGTGGCCACAGGAGAAGTCCGTAAAGTCTTTGCCTACTTTGCGGTTTATTCCAGTACACTTGAAGCAAAACTGGTATTGCCAATGAGCGCTGATGATATCCGCCGTTATTTTGACCAAATCCGCTATATCGCCAGCAGCGAAGAAAAGAATTTGTTCCAACAATTGGATACTTTTGGAAAGCAGCAATTTCTTTTATCCTTCTGGAAGTCAAAGGATCCTGATCCCGCGACCCAACAAAATGAATTCATGGAACAACATTTCAGTCGTTTAGCATACTGTGAGAAGACATTCAATGGGGGTATTCATTCGGATATGGCCAGAATTTATATCACCTATGGTCCGCCACTGGAGGTCAACCGCGCACCGTCATTTTCCAACACAATTCAAGCCGCTGAAACATGGATTTATGCTCTTAACGGCCGTACTGAATTTATATTTGTTGATCGTATCGGCGATGGACATTATGTACTTGCTCATTCATCCCATCCTGATGAGTATCAGAATGAAAATTGGCAGAATGATCTAAATGGTTCGAATGAAAAAAGATGAAAATTATTGCTAGTATGTAGGACTATGGTGCATCTATAATCATGCTATATATAAGGGATTTGTTTTAACAGGATTAATAAATAAATGGAGGTACTAATATGCAAAAACCTTTCAAAGACCATTTTTTTGTTATCGCTGTTCTGCTGATCATGCTGGTTTTGCCAGCCTATCTCTGGTCGGCACCAGTGGGAAAAATTTCCGGTCGGATTATCGATACCGGTACCAAAGAACCGTTGACCGGAGTTAATATCATTATTGAAGGCACCACCCTGGGTGCCGCCACTGACCTGGATGGTTATTATTATATTATCAACCTGCGTCCGGGAGTGTACACAGTCAAGGCTAAAATGGTCGGTTATGCGACAGTTATTCAGGAAAATGTGGATGTCAATATCAATCAGACCACCAGCCTGAATTTCGGTATGAGGCCAGAAACTATTCAGGGAGAAACAATTACCATCGAGGCCCAACGACCGCCCATCCAAATGGATGTCTCATCGAGCCAGACGGTGATATCGGTACAAAATATTGAAAGTCGTCCTGTCGATAATTTTGAAGAAATTCTTTCGGCCGAAGCAGGAATTATTTTGACTGCCAGCCAGGACGGTTCCGGTATTCTGGTGCGTTGTGGTGATTTAAATGAAACTGATATTGTTGTGGATGGCCTTTCTACCAGAAATGAGCGCAATCAGCAACCGATGACTAACCTT
>CAYSHN010000182.1:0-7141 GCA_964430815.1 uncultured Calditrichota bacterium
TTTTTTAATCATCCTGGTCTGGCGGGCATATGGAAAAAGTCCACCCGCTTCGATAATCGGCAGTACATCACCGGGCAATTTTAACTTGTATTCGAGCCCATCAGTACAATTCCGGATTATATATTTTTCCAGATCGATGGCCAGTAAATCGTCGGTTTTAATTTTAAGATCCTGTTTAGTGGCGATTTCCAGCGGAATCAGAAAACCCCCATCGACCGCATTGCGGTAAAAAATTCTAGCATAAGATTCGGCAATGACTGCTTTAATCCCGGCCTGATTCAAAGCAAAGGGGGCGTGTTCACGTGAAGATCCGCATCCGAAGTTGGCACCGGCCATAATGATAGTATACTCTGTACGGTACTGATCCCCAATAATGAAAGGAATATTTCCCTGCGGCAGTCCTGCTTTTTCCGCTGGTACACCAGAGAGGGCAAATTGGCCATACTTCTTTGCCTCCTGCTTATCGGTCATGCTATAGACCAGATGTTCGGCTGGAATAATTTGATCGGTATCGATATTGTTACCCAGCACATACACTTTCCCCTGCATTGATTTGATCATATAAATTCCTGTACTCGTTTAAATCCCTGAGATCCTGTTTAATTGACTATAATAAGAAATCCCGCGGATCGCTGATGCAACCATTTACGGCCGAGGCAGCGACGGTATATGGTGAAGCCAGATAGACCTTGGATTTTTTACTGCCCATGCGTCCAGGGAAATTCCGGTTGGTTGTTGAAATAACCACGTCTTGATCAATGGCCCGGCCTATGGTATCGGCAGGTCCGCCCAGGCAGGCGGCACATGATGATGGAGCGATAAAGCACCCGGCCTGCTCAAATATTTGTTTTAAACTGGTCCCTTGAAATGACTCCGTTTCCAGTTTTTTAGCAGTAGCGGTACTTGCCGGTACAATAAAAGTCGGCACTTTGACTGTGCGATTGAACAGGATCTTTGCTGCTGCCCTGAAGTCGGATAATTTTCCTCCCGTGCAGGATCCGATATAGCATTTGCGAAGCGCTACACCTTGCACATTCCGGACCAGATCACGATTATCCGGGCTATGCGGTTTAGCCACCAGTGGTTCGATCGCTTTTACATCATATTTATAAATGTTGCTATAGTGAGCATCATTATCACTTGATAACAGTTCATAGGATGCCCTGGTTCTTTCCCGGACATATTTTTCGGTGACCGAATCGGCAGCGATAATGCCATTCATGGCGCCGGTTTCAATTGCCATATTGGTCAGAGTCATTCGCTCTTCCATGTCCAGCATCTGGATAGCAGATCCGCTAAATTCCAGTGCCCTGTAGGTACCACCATCTGTGGTAATATCCCCCAACAGTTGCAGAATCAAATCCTTAGCTGTGAGATAAGGCGGAAAATTCCCATCAAAGATTATTTTAATCGACTCAGGAACTTTCTCCCAGATTTTTCCGGTACCCATAATAAATGCCGCATCGGTATTTCCAACACCTGTGGAAAATAAACCGAAGGCACCGGAGGTGCAGGTGTGAGAATCTGTTCCAAACAAAACAGTACCGGGCAGATTATAACCCTCTTCAGCCAGGGCAATATGACATACACCTTTGTACCGTTCCGTCCCTGCATCGTAGTAATGGGGCAGTTCATGAGTACGGGCAAATTCCCTGAGCAAGTCTACATTCCGGTTAGCCTGGGCATTTGATGTAAAAATATAATGGTCAGGGAAAATTACCAGTTTATTTTTGTCCCACACTTTAGCCTGAGCACCAAATTCCCGCCGCCATATTTCAATGGTCGGTGGGCCGCATACATCATGGGTCATTAAAATATCTACATTGATCCAGATGTTTTCACCCGGAGCGACTTTCTGCTTTCGTGCTGCTTTCGCCAATATTTTTTCTGTAATGGTCATTCCCATTTTGAATTCCTCAGTATTTACTTTAATGCCGTAATCATTTCGCTTTTACCGCAGATGTATTTTGCTCCATCTGATGCAGGTTGATGGCCTGTAAATAGGCCTTGGCACTAGCTTCAATGATATCCGTCGATACACCCCTGCCGCTGTACAACTTATCGCCGGAGCGGATTCGTACCAGGACTTCCCCCATAGCCTGTCGCCCCGAAGTTACCGAGCGAACCTGATAAGTTTCGACCTGATAGTTGGATTTTATCGCACGGTCAATGGCATTAAAAACAGCATCCACCGGACCATCGCCAACAGAAGATTCCTGTACTACCGAATCTTTTATGCCGATGCGAACTGTTGCCGTTGGGATGCTGTGGCTGCCGGCATTTACCTGCAACTGTTCCAGGCGATAATGAGAACTTGTTTTCAGGATTTCATCACCCATCAGGATGCGCAGATCGTCATCGAACACTTCTTTCTTCTTGTCTGCTAACTCCGTGAAACGCGTATACAGTGTGTTCAATTCATCATCTTTTAATCGATAGCCCAATTCGTCCAAACGTGCTTTTAAACCGTGCCGGCCGGAATGGCGGCCCAGAACTATCTTGGTTTTGGGAATTCCCACCGCATCGGGCGTCATGATTTCATATGTTTCCCTGCTTTTTAACATACCATCCTGGTGAATCCCCGATTCATGAGCAAAGGCATTCTCACCTACAATTGCTTTATTGGGTTGCACCACGATGCCAGTGAAGCCGGAGACCATTCGGCTGGTATTATAGATTTCTCTGGTATTGATACCTGTATCAAAATGAAGCAAATCTTTACGCACTTTCAAGGCCATCACAATCTCTTCCAGCGAGGCATTACCCGCACGTTCACCGATTCCGTTAATTGTACACTCCACCTGCCCCGCTCCCGCTTCAATGGCCGCCAGCGAGTTAGCTACGGCCAGTCCTAAATCATTATGGCAATGAACGCTGATCACCACGCGGTCAATATTTTTAACCTTTTCTTTTATCGTTTTTATCTTACGGGCAAATTCGGATGGTAAAGTATATCCCGTCGTATCCGGTATATTAATTGTACCGGCCCCAGCTTCAATAGTCGCTTCGATTATTTCGCATAAATAATCAATTGGTGTCCGGCCGGCATCTTCAGCCGAAAATTCAACATCGCTGCACAGAGTTTTGGCATAACGTACTGCGTCACAGGACATTTTCAGAATGGTCTGACGCTTCTCTTTCAGGGTACGACCATAACGGTCATCGGCAAATTTACCCATGATATGAAAATCGGAAGTACCGAGGAAGGTATGTATCCTTTGTTTCTTTGCTTCCCGTATCGCATCGTAAGCGATTTTTACATCAAGCTCTTTAGCCCGGGCCAGGCCGGCAATTTTCAGATCCACCTCCCCAGCTATCCTTTTTACCGCTTCAAACTGAGCAGGAGAAGAAACAGGAAATCCGGCTTCGATTACATCCACCTTGAGTTTTTCCAACTGCCGGGCTATTTCCAGTTTTTCCTGAATATTCAAGGAAGCACCCGGAGATTGTTCTCCATCACGTAAGGTGGTATCAAAAATAATTATACGGTCTTGCACGGCTATTTTCCTCTTAGTTAATCATGTTATACATTTAAAAAATTCTATTTCTAATGTTCAATTCGGGATTGTCTCCTAATTGTCATTCTGACGAGTCCGGCAGTCGCCGGACGACGAAGAATCTGTGTTTTCTATAGAAAAACTAAGAGTCCTCCTTGTCGGAATGACATTCTGGTAAGACTCCCGTCACTCTATATATTTCAGAATTATATGTTAGTCCTTCTGCGATCCTCCTTCACTTCAGGTTTTTCAGAATAAGTTCGGTCATTTTGGTTGTAGAGACCAGGGTATCGGTGGCTGTACAGATATCTTTTGTGCGGTAGCCGTCGGCCAGAGTTCGTTTAATTCCCCTAGTGATCCACTCAGCAACCTGGGGTAATTGGAAAGAATAGGTGAACATCATTCCTACTGATGAGATCATTGCTATAGGATTGGCCAGGTCCTGACCTGCAATATCAGGAGCACTGCCGTGGACCGGCTCATATAAAGCATATTTGGTTCCCAGACTTGCCGAAGGCAGCATTCCAAGACTGCCGGTTATACTTCCGGCAATATCGCTGAGAATGTCGCCAAACAGATTGGAAGTCAGCAGGACATCAAACTGTCTGGGATCACGAACGATCTGCATCGCAGCGTTATCCACATACATATGTTTTAATTCGACATCCCTGAAGTCGTGATGCACCTCTTCAACCACGGTTCGCCAGAATTGTGAACATTCCAATACATTGGCTTTATCCACCGAAAGAACGCGGTGTTTCCTTTGCCGGGCCATTTGAAAAGCCATCCGGGCAATTCTCTCCACCTCTGGTTTTGTGTAAATCATGGTATTCCAGCCCTTATCCCGATCATAACCCCGTGGTTCACCGAAATAGAGTCCGCCGGTTAATTCCCGCAGTACTATAAAATCCGTGCCGTCGAGAATTTCCCGCTTGATCGGAGACGCTTCCAGAAAGTTGGAGTATATTTGGGCCGGACGGATATTAGCGAACAGATCCAGGGATTTCCTGATTTTTAATAATCCCGCTTCCGGTTTGCGGTGATGCTCCAACTTCTCCCATTTTGGTCCCCCCACTGCTCCCAACAATACAGCATCCGATTGACGACACATCTGTATGGTATCATCGGTTAATGGTACATCATACTGATCTATCGAAATTCCGCCGATCGGTTTTTCAACAGTTTTTATGGTCAGCTCAACTTTTTTAGCCGCCTGATGCATAACCTGGATAGCAGCGGCCATCACTTCCTGGCCAATTCCATCTCCAGGCAACAGGGTAACCGAACGGGTCATACATTCACCTCACCACTCCTCGGTTTGGCCACCCAGGACATCATCTGACGCAATTTGGCTCCGACTTTTTCAATCGGATGATCTTTTGTTTCCTGGCGTAGTTTATTCATAAGCGGTTGACCTTTTGCATATTCATCCAACCATTCCTTGGCAAATGATCCGTCCTGTACTGCCTTAAGAATTTTGCGCATTTCCTTACGGGTTTGATCGTTGATGATTTTCTTTCCTCTGGTCATTCCTCCATATTCAGCCGTATCGCTAACGGCATGATTCATGCGGGTTAATCCGCCTTCATAATAAAGATCCACGATAAGTTTCAATTCATGCATACATTCAAAAAAAGCCAACTCCTCCGGATAACCTGCTTCAACCAGAGTTTCGAATCCCGCTTTTACCAGTTCAGCCGAACCACCGCAAAGTACGGCCTGTTCGCCGAACAGATCGGTTTCCGTTTCATTCTTGAAAGTTGTTTCAATCACTCCGGCCCGCGTTCCTCCTATGCCCTTCGCCCAGGCCAGAGCCAGCTCTTTCGTATTGCCGGAATAATCCTGCTGCACGGCGATCAAACAGGGTACGCCGCTTCCTTCCACAAAAGTCCGGCGGACCAGGTGTCCCGGACCTTTGGGTGCGATCATCATAACATTGATTTTCGGCGAGGGCACAATTTGTTTGAAATGAATATTGAAACCGTGGGCAAAGGCCAGGGTACTGCCTTCCTTAATATTGTCCTTGATTATTTCATCATAAAGTTTTTTCTGAATCTGGTCAGGCAGCAGCACCATGATCACATCGGCCCAGCGAACCGCCTCTGCCATATCTTTCACTTCAACTCCGGCCGCTTCCGCTTTGGATCGTGAAGGATCATCTTTTACCAATCCTGTACATATTTTCATTCCACTGTCTTTAAGATTCAGGACATGGGCATGACCCTGGTTGCCGTAACCGAGCACAGCAATTTTTTTCTGTTTCAGGGTATCCAATAAAGCATCTTGCTCATAATAAACTTTCATGATCTATTCTCCTAAATTTTAGTTGTATCCAGTTCTTTCTTGGGTTGCCGCACCTGTTCACCCCGTTTTAAGGTTACCGTTCCTGAGCGGGCCATCTCTTTTATACCATAAGGCATCAACACATTAACAATGGCATTGATCTTGGCTGGCGGTCCGGTGATCTCCAGGGTGATCGATTTATTATTGATATCAACTACCTTGCCGTGAAAAATATCGTTGATATTGGTCAGTTCTTCCAGCGACCCTTTCTGATAATTGACCGCAATCAGGGCTAATTCCCTCTCGGTCTTTTCATGACCGGTCAGATCGATTACCTTGACCGTATCGATCAGGCGGTTCAGTTGTTTGACTACCTGATCAATAATCTGATCATCCCCGGAAGTCACAATGGTCATACGGGAAATGTCTTGAATCTCTGTTTCACCTATGGAAATACTGTGCAAATTGAATCCCTTGGCGCTGAACATGGTCAGTACACGATCAAAAGCGCCAAAGTTGTTTTCTACCAATAATGAAATAGTATGTCTCATCTTACATCATCCTTTGCGGGTTAAGTCGTTTAACCATCATGTCCGAAATGGAACCCCCGGAGGGAACCATCGGAAAAACCATGTCTTCTTTGACGACTTTAAATTCGATCAACACCGGTTTATCGTTTATGGCGAAAGCCTTCTTTAAGATCGGCTCCACATCGTCAGGTTTATCCACAGCCCAGGAAGGCAGTCCCAGTGCTTCACCAAGTTTGACAAAATCGGGATTACTGCTGCCCAGATCGGTGAAACTGTATTTCTCGGCATGAAATAATTCCTGCCATTGCCGGACCATACCCAGAAAACTATTGTTCATGATCATGAACTTAATGGGTAGTTTATTGGCCACCGCTGTGATTAATTCCTGTATATTCATTTGAAAACCACCATCCCCGCTGATCGAAATAATCATTTTATCCTTGATGCCAAAACAGGCACCGATGGAGGCCGGGACCGAAAAACCCATAGTGCCCAAACCACCGCTGGTTATATGAGTACGGGGTTGAATAAATTTGTAAAACTGGGCTGTCCACATTTGATGCTGCCCGACATCAGTTACAATTATAGCCTGTCCTTTGGTCATTGCAGATATTTTTTCAATGATAAATTGAGGCCGTAGTTGCCCATCAGAACTGTCGTACTGCAGCGGACATTCTTGCTGCCACTTTTTAATTTGTTCCAACCACTTATCAGTTTTGGGTTTGGCTGGCATTTCGGCGGCAAGATCGGTCAGGATTTGTTTAACATCGCCGACGATTGGTAAATCGACTAGAACATTCTTACCGATGGCAGTCGGATCAATATCGATGT
>CAYSHN010000183.1:0-7115 GCA_964430815.1 uncultured Calditrichota bacterium
CGTTCATAAACTGACCTTCAGCAGCGAAAGTTATGAAGAACTGGATAGAAAAAACCGCGAAATCGAATCAAAAATGACTTATATCAGAAACGAAAAATTCCCGGAATCTGCGATCCCGGTCTTATACCGTGAATTCTCCCAGAATCCACAGGATAATGGAGTAGGGAAAGCTCGCGCCGTTGTCATCCATGGTAAAAACTATCAGGGGCAGGATCAGAAGATTAAAAATCTGGTTGCTGAATGTGATCCGGCCGCAGCCAAGTGGATTACCAAACCAACCTCCTATCGTAAAATTTATGCCCTGCCCACAACCAGCAATCGTTCCGGTAACAATGAATACATGCTGCGCATCAATCTCCAGATGCCCTCTGAAGCCCAGTTCCCGGTTTTCGATGTAAACGTTAAACTGCCGGAAGAGATTACTCGCAAAGCTGGCAGTTCACAATGGTACAGCGAGATAACATTTAACAAAAAAGTTCTCAAAAACGAAGGCCGTTTCAGCATCACCGCACCAACGGCGGAGAATGATTATGAAATTCAGATCACGCCATTGCAGGTAAATAAGACCGGTAATAATATTCTGGAAATCCGTTTTAATTTTGCTGCCTTTAAAGTATTCGAAGTCAGTATCATGGCCCAGAAACCGATCATCAAGAAAAATTAAGCAAAACGAAAGGATTCAGAATGAAAAAATATATCATTATTGGCATTATACTCGTTGTCGCTGCCGCTATAGCCATTTTCCTGTTGTGGAAACGGGATCTATTTGGGAAGATCGTCATTCCTTACATTGCCCATCAAAAACCTTATATCGATCCACATCTGCCAGATTACAATTCCCTCTCTGATAAACTGGATGAAGTGCTTTTTGATGGTCTATTTAATATATCAGCTAATCCCAGTGGTATCACTTACGAAGACGGGCTGGGTCAATTAATCGGTATTGACAATAACAATGTTGTTACCGTTCGCTTAAAAATCAACCAGAAGTGGCACAGCAGTTATACCGTACGTCAGGAGGATGATAAAATCCTGATTCAGGAAAGTACACCGAACTACTTTACTGCCGAAGACCTTCGGTTTACTTTGAACAGGATTCAAAGGTTGGGCAGTTTGTCGCCGGATTATATATTGGTCTCCCAGGCGTTGATGGATTTTAATTTTACGGGTCCGGATCAGAATAACGATATCCATTTTCAGTTCAAAGGTGATCGCATCTGGGTCGATGCTGATATTAAAGAAGTATTGTCGTTCAAAATATTGCCGAAAAATTCAGACTTAAACTCCCGGAATTATCTGGAAGGTACCGGTCCTTATCTGGCCATAAACAGAAACGCCGAGGTTACAAATTTCCTGAATAATCCTGCTGGCCAGGCTAACATTCACAATCTCAATCTGGAACCGTTTATAGACAATAGTACTTATACCACCGAATTCAAGAACAACAAAATTAATGTTCTGCTTAACACCCCTTTTGGAAGTTTATCACCAATTCTGGCCAAGCCGGAAAAATATTTCACCAAATCCAATATAAGTACATCCTTTATTTCAATTTTTTTCAATACCATGCGGCTCGACCGTAATCAACGCAAGGCCGTACGCAATCTCATTGATCACCAAAGGTTACTCAACCGTTTTTTTAAGATCGGTAGTGAACAACAGCGCCATATCATCGATTACAAAGGCAATACGGACAATTATCAGGATTATGTGAACTATAGTATTTTCCCATCCAGCTCCTATTATATCGAAGAGGAAATCGTAACTCCCAACCGCCAGCAAATGATACCCGATCCCAGCAGTTTGCCTGATACCGTGCGGATTGCAGCTTGCATGAATTATGGTTTTCGCGAGGAATACCGCGACCTGATCGAAATCTTGAACGATCCGACCCTCTTTGCCGGAAAACTGAAAGTTACTGCCGTGCAAAATGAGGATCTACGACGCGGTAATTATGACGCCGTTCTAATGATCATGACCGGTTATCGCAGTACGTTTTTGTTTGATCTTTATGATATTTTCCTGCGTGAACCGGATCTGGCTACATATAATATTAATTTGCAGACCACCCTGGATGCAAGTGGTCAAAAGACCATCCTGCCCGTTTCCCTGCAGGCCGATAATAACTTTTTCCGCCTGGACGCTACTGTCAACTCAGTCGAACAACAGGATATTCTCACTCTGCTGAATCATATTTACGGATTCATGTCCACCCGGGAAATCGGCGACAAGCAGGCGTATGCCCGGCTTATCGATGAACTGGAACATGAGATGGCACTGGGAACCTGGTTGTTTTCACTACCTTCGCTGGCTTACTTCAGCACACAGTTTGATGCTCAAAGCATCGACTTATACGGCGTAGCTTCCCAGTTATCGACTATCGAAAAATGGCGGGAAAGAAAAAAAGAATAACATTCTTCACCCCGATTTAAAATATAAAACATATGTCATTCGGGCCGGTTAAAAATATTTGCTTGCTCATAATCCTAATTTTATGGTTTGCCCGTTTTACACATTCCACCCCTGACCATCAGCGGGCAGGTGATTATCTAATAATCGAAAAACCCCTGGGGCTGAAGATCTACAATAAATACGAACAAAAAATCAGCCTGGATGAATCGCTTCTGTTTAAGCCCTTCTGCGCCTTACGCCTGGTCGACATCAATATGACTTTAAGCGATAATTTTACGCTGGTTGACCGTATAGAAGTCGACGGGGAGTACTTTTATCTGTTAAAAAGTGACCGGCAGACTCTCGATATTTCCCAATCGACTGGATATTTTAAAGAATTCCACGCAGTACCGGTTATCGGGGATACCGTAACGATCAGCCGGGATAATATGATCTATTTACAAACGCCTGTGGCTCCAGCTGAAAAGATCATGTTGCCGGCGGGTACGCAACTGCGACGAATATTTCTAAACGGCAACATGACTTATATACAGACCCTTGATGGAAGCCGGCAGTACGGTTGGTGTAATTTATCTGCTAAAACCGGCTGGACCAAAATTACCCAGCCGACAGTCGAAATAAATCTGAGCGATATCCTAAAACGGATTCAACCGGTTTTCGATCGCTATAATTCACTTTACCGTCATACTTTTCAATATTTTAATGATCAGACTGGTGAACAGCGAGCGATTCCATACTGGCAAGTCGAATTGAAAAATAAACGGATTGCCGGCAAACTTCTGAACGTACCCAGCAACCGTTCTTTTCAAAACAGTCTGCCTTATCTGATCGACGAGATAAAACAACATCTGCGAAATACGCACTTACAGATTAGCCAGACGGATGATGGTATCGAAATCAACTAAACAAAATATGATCAGAAAAAAAATTATCGAACACAGTATTGTCCTGGTTCTGGTGGGAATTATTTTTATGGTAATCTCTTTAATGTTGGCCCAGGACAGCGGTGGTCCATTAAGTACCTCGGACAAATTGGTCCAGCAATATGCTGGTCTGGGTTTTATCGACTGGAACAACCCTGCCGAGAGAGCTCTGTTTAAAGATGCATGGACCATCTATCATCCTGATCAATATTCGAAAGTTGATTCCCTATTGACCGCAATAGTCAGTGCTTACGATTTAAAGTCAGGATTGGTCAGCCAAAAACATTACAAAACCGAACTATCGTTTCAGGATAAAATACTACGGCTCGGACCGATGTACTTCAATTTTATTATCGTCTATCTTATTGTCCTGATTTTCAGTTATTATGCCGCACAAACAGCAGGGGTATGGCGGTTTGTGCAGATGAAGCGAGGACGATCATCCTATCTCCTATTATTGTATTTTGAAATTCGACACAGACCACGGATATCACATTTTAAAGAATTCTCTGCCTACATATTTCGATGCTTAAAACTTCTCGGATTAGCACTCTTAAAGGCTATGATTTACCTGATCCTTTTTGCCCCGGCGTATGTCCTGGCCTATGCTTTTAAAACCCGTTTTAATACCGATTCTATATTATTCATGATACTACTGGGTGCTTTTTCCAACGGCCTATTAGTTACCTATACTCAGAAATTTTTTGCCTTCCTGATTGCCGAAAGCCGCAAAGGGTATCTGCAAACGGCACTGGTTAAGAATTTAAAGCATTCATACGACTACCGCTCCGCAGACGGCATCCCGGTCAGTAGCATCTTGCGGTTTAAAAAAGTTTTTCCGGGACATGTCTTCGGCCATCTCTACAGCAATGCCCGCTATCAATATCTGCCGGCCTTAAAAGAGCAGGCCTCTTTTTTAATTACCGGGTTAATTATCATCGAGATGGCTTTAAATATCCAAAACCATCTATGCTATGACCTGCTGCAGAATTTATTATACCAGGATTATGTCTCAGTACTGATTGCCTCATTTGGTATTTTCCTGATTATCAAAAGCACCGAAGTAACAACCGACATCCTGTACATTAAGGAAACGGAAAGATATGAAAACCGCTAAGGTTGCCACAACAGACTCGAAAAACCAGAGTCGTAGAAACTCGGCATCGGGATTTTATCAGGTCCGGCATGTACACGCCCTACCGGTATTTGTACAGCGGAAAGACTTAATCTGGTTTTTGTGCTGGGTCGGGGGAATCGGTTTGATGTGGTTATGGGATTTATTCTATCTCAATACCCCGGCCATGCACCAGCTGCAAAGCGGTTTTCTAAATACCTTTATCATCTCCTGCCTGGTGATCATTTTTTCTATCAGCATCGCCTGGTTAACGGCAAATAGTATGCATTATCTCAAAACAGTACGTTTTAGATTAATTTTTCATACGCTTAATTTTATATTCAATTTGCTTCGGTCGATACCACAGATTATTGGCATCCTTTTCGGATATGTGCTGCTTACTGTCCTGATACAACAGGAAATTATATCTGGGACTTTTCAACAGCTTTGTGCCATGGCTGCAGTGTTAAGCATTTTTATTTTTCTGGAATTGCATGATATGTTACTGGAGAGAATTGATCATTTTCAGAAACTGGATTTTTGTAATGCCATGCGGGTTTGTGGAATCGGCGAATTTCGTATAATCAACCGTGAGATCCTGTTCAGTAACAGCCGGGCCCACATATTATACAAAATTATTGCCATTTTTGGGATGGCCGTTTTTCTGCAATGCAGTATCGATTTCATAGTCTCGGTGGGACTTTCAATGCAGTTGAGCCCGGTTAATTTTCCCCTGACTCTGGGTAGTTTATTGGCCAAGATTGACAGCAAGCAGGACATTTTGGCCATCGGTTACAGTCTGACCAACTGGGGCTATATCGGTAACTTGTTCACGCGACATCTGCAGGGAATTTCAATAGCTTTTCTGATCGTATACACCTTGCTCTGTATTCATAAAATTTCCAATGCTTATGCCCGGCGAAGACAATTATGATCTACAACATTGAAATCAAAAAGTCTGGACGTACACTGGTACGGATCGAAGATTTGCAGGTACAGGATCAGGCGGTCAATTTTTTATTCGGTGAATCGGGTATTGGCAAGACCATGATAGCCCGGGCTATTTATGGATTACTGGACGGTGAAGAATTCGATATTTTAATTAATGGTCAACCATATCCTGTCTATTTACTGAGTCAGGAATTTCAGAATATCCCGCTTCACGGATTTTTTGTCTTCCAGGAACCCTCTTCCCATTTAAATCCATTACTTAAAATATTACAACAAATACGGGAAGGCAGTTTAGTCCGGTCCGATCAGGAGCCGGATATTCTGAGTAATTTATGGCCGGGGAAAAATAAACAACAATTAGAGCAGATTCTGGATATATATCCGCGTCCTTACCGGCCCAGTGGCGGTGAGAAACAACGCATTCTGCTGACCATGGCTTTCAAGAAAATCGATTTATATTTACGACTGAATGATTCGGCGCAAGCATTGTTCATATTCGATGAACCGACCGGGAATCTGGATAATGCACATCGAAATCTGTTTCTGCGTTTTTTAATAGAAAAATACCTTCGGCGACGACGTAATTTTACCATCCTGTTTATCACCCACGATTATTCAATTATAAACGAAATGGTGCAAAAATATCCTGAGATATTACCGCGAATTTTCTTTACCGATCTTCAACTCACTGCCCAGGGATTAAAACAACAAAATTTCTCGGCACAGAATTATCTTGATTGGCATAATGGGATCAAATCTATTACGGCACTGCCAGAACGGAGATCGGAACCGGTATTAAAAGTGGAAAGCCAGGTCACAATTTTTGACCGGAATCTGATCATCACCAAAGATATCCAGGGTAAGCTGGAAACTCCACTCGAAGTTTATCCCGGTGAAATGATTTATCTAAAAGCCGGCAGTGGGGTTGGCAAGACATCTCTGGTCAAGAGCCTGCTGGGGCTATTGCCAGTCGAACATATGCAACTGCGCATGAGTGGGGGAATCATCTTCAGTGAAAAGACCGCTATCGGCAACTGGCGACGGAAGATTTGGGGTAAAAAAGCGACCATGGTATTTCAGCATGCCGACGAAGCCCTTAATCTGAACGCCCGGGTTAAAGATGCCTTCGGCGGTCTGCCGCTTCCTGTCAAAATGAATTCACAGAGATTGATTCAACAGTTACAGTGGATTTTTAATATCCCAATCGATGCTGGATTCCTGAAGCGTAAAGTAGCCAGTCTGAGTGGTGGACAGAAGCAGCGCCTTAACCTGATACGTTCGCTGGTACTGGAAACTGAGTTGATCATCCTGGATGAGCCGTTGAATGGACTCGGTTTTGAGAGCATCCAAAAAGTTCTCGACCTGTTGCAGGAGAAACAAGCAGCCGGAAAAGGGATACTATTAATATCGCATAACGAAGATATCTTTGATAAACTGATTCCGCCAGAAAATATTTATTATCTGAACGTCAGTTTGTGAACAGGACGGCCTATCAAATTTATCTGGTGATCTAAAATATGATCCTTATTCCGAATCCTCCTGGATATATAGCAATGGACCAGCTCGTTTCAGAATTACGGCAGTTCAGTTTCTCTCCGGATTTATACTTTTTAATGTAGTCGTCATAATCCTTTATTGCTCTCGTTGGCTGCGTCCATATTTGAGCCTCAGTAATTACTGTATTCAGGGCAAAGTTACCAACCCCTTCCCAGATA
>CAYSHN010000184.1:0-6945 GCA_964430815.1 uncultured Calditrichota bacterium
CTGTAATAGCCGATACCCTTTACATGCGGATAGCGGCCCATACGCACCACCTCATCAACCGTATAAGCAAATGAAAATTCGGTATCCTGAGGTAGATAGGCCACCTGCCGGGCCAACTGTTTACGGCTATAATCAGCTAATATTTTATCTTCCAGAACAACTTCACCCTGTGGACTAATGAGACCATCGATAATTTTCAGTAGCGTCGATTTCCCGGCGCCGTTAGGACCAATAATAGCCACAAATTCGTCGGTGGATACAAAAAAATTCAACCCATCCAGTATTCTTCTATGGCCATAGTTAAATTTGATATTCTTAAGTTCAAGCATATTATTTAATCACCTGCTTAATAATCCTGTCAAAGTCCCGGGCTAATAAAGAAAATCTTGGTCCCGGAATAAAGACATAATCGCCACCAATAGTATATAAGTTCCCTTTCTTTACGGCATCGACCTCTTTTAAATATTGCCATTCTGGTTCATGGTTGTGGACATAAATTCCACCGGGACGATCGGGGGCGAATTGAATAATCACCTGTGGATTACGCTGAATAATAGCTTCCAGATTGACCGTGGAATAATGGACCGGCAGGTCGCTAAAGACATTAATCCCACCGGCCATCGTCCACAATTCATTAAGAAAGGTCTCACGACCTGCTATCATTAGATTCTGCAGAGAACCGGGTTCTTTCCCGATGACCAGCATAGCAGTGAGTGGTCGGTATTGCAGTTTCTTGTGGTTGATTAAAAGTATATCATCATCAATACGTTTAATTAAATTTTGCGCCTGATTTTCATAATCCAGAATTTGGCCCAGGGTATCGATGGTGTGAATGATGTCCGCCACGGTTTCGTTAGCCAGCATCAGGATATGCAAATTAAACCGGTGCAGATCCTGATCCAGTTTTTGATGGGCCGGAGTACCGAGTAGAAGTGTGGGTTTCAAACTGACTATCTTTTCAACATTTGGATCGAACAGTCCACCAATTTTTTCTTTTTCCTGTACTTGCGCAGGGTATTTACAAAAACTGGTGACAGCTACCAGATCTTGCTCTGCTCCCAGAGCATAGATGATTTCAGTAATATGCGGAGATAAAGAAATGATCCGTCTTTCCTGGTCGGACTGTTGAGCACGGTTTTTGCAGGAACCGGTAATGATAACTGCTAGAAAAATAAAAAATATATACTTAATGCTATTTTTCACTAAAAGAATCCCCAATTATTCTCAATTCTGTTATAGCCGGGTTGCTCTTGCAGGTCTAGGGGGGATGAAAATAAAAAATCCCAAAACCGGCAGGTTTTGGGTTCAGGATTGCTTCATCCAACCCACCCGCGCAGGTTATCGTCGAATATTCATCTCAACCGGTTTCCTGGCTCAGGCTTCACCCTACTCTTCTTACCTTCCCACCTGCCGTATGGCAGACAGTGGCTCTACGAGAATTTCGTCAGCCTTCACAGTTGCGGGGCAGCGGCGGATTTGCACCGCACTTCCCGTGTATTGAAATGTATGATACGATAAAACTGATTTTGAATTTAGAAGTATTAAGAAGTAAATGCAATTGTTTTAAGACAAGCGGTGACCTCACACTGATCCAGCAGTTCACTTCAAATCCCCATCTAGAAGACCGGTATCTTACAAAAATACATTTGCATTATCCTGAAATAACCACTATATTAAGTCATTCCTAAATAGGAATAATTATTATTTAGAGAATCCTATGAATACCTTAGACATCCGTGATAAATTACGATCGGTAAATTTAAAAGTGACACCGCAGCGTCTGGCTATTTATGAGGCCATATATGAATTAGGTAATCACCCAACCGTTGAACAAATTATTACCTACATCAAAAACAGTTATCCCAATATTGCCACCGGCACCGTTTATTCGGCCCTGGAAACATTTGTAGCAAAAGGATTGGTTAAGAAAGTAAAAACTGAAAAAGATGTGATGCGTTATGATGCGATGCTATCCAAACACCATCATCTCTATTGCGCCGACTCAGATAAAATTGAAGATTATGTGGATGACAAACTCGATGCCCTGCTGAATAAATATTTTAAAAATAAACATATACCCGGTTTTAGCATCAGAGATATAAAATTGCAAATAGTCGGTATATTTAATAAAAATCATTAAAGACAATTAAGGGGATTTTTATGGGAAAACAAGCCGTTGACATTTTATCAATCGATGTACCACGCCTGATCAAACTGCTGAACGCCGCTCTGGCAGAAGAGTGGCTGGCTTATTATCAGTATTGGATTGGCGCTCGCCTGATGGAAGGTCCGATGCGCAGTGAGATTGAACCGGAATTGTTATTACATGCCACTCAGGAACTCAACCATGCAGTTTTAGTCGTTGACCGCCTCATTCAACTGGGCGGCACGCCGGTTCTCCATCCACAGGATTGGTTTAAACATAGCCGCTGCAAGTATGAAGCGCCGGAGGATCCTTACGTGGAAGTTATTCTGGAACAAAACCTGCAGGGCGAACGATGCGCTATCCAGCGCTATAAAGAAATTGCCGATTACACCAGCGGGAAGGATCATACTACCCATCAGATGGTCACCACCATTCTGAACGAGGAACTGGAACACGAAAATGATATTGAAGACTGGCTTACTGATATCAAACGAATGAAACAAGAATTAAAGAAGATAAGAATGTAAAATTTGAAAGGAACTTTTATGGAACAAAAAAACGCATCTACAGCTACCAGCGCCGAATCATTTGCTATGCCGCGAATCGGGGATGATGCACCGTCGTTCAAAGCCATCACCACCCAGGGGGAAATCAATTTTCCCCATGACTACAAAGGCAAATGGGTCATCCTGTTCAGTCACCCGGCCGACTTTACACCGGTGTGTACATCGGAGTTTATTACCTTTGCTTACCAGGAAGATGAATTCAAAGCCTTGAATTGCCAGCTGGTCGGACTTTCCATCGATGGACTCTATAGTCACATCGCCTGGCTGCGTACCATCAAGGAAAAAATTGAATTCAACGGAATGAAAAACGTCGAGGTCAAATTTCCATTGATTGAAGATATCACCATGGAAGTAGCCAAGAGATATGGAATGATCCAACCCGGTGAGAGCAATACCAAAGCAGTTCGCGCGGTTTTCTTCGTTGATCCGAAAGGAAAAATTAGAGCTATTATTTATTATCCACTTTCAATGGGCCGCAACTTTGATGAACTCAAGCGCGTACTGATTGCCTTACAGACCGCCGATAATTTCAGTATCGCCACCCCGGCAGACTGGCGTCCGGGCGATGATGTCATTGTACCTACGGCTGGTTCTTGTGGTACGGCCAAGGACCGCATGGAGGGTAAAGAGGCAGGAATTACCTGCAAAGATTGGTTCTTCTGTACTAAAAAACTAACCAAAGAAAAAGTAATGGAAGCACTTAAAAAGTAAAATTTGTTTTTTAATATAAGTAATCAAAGATGCAACGATCAATTAATTCAGATATATAAACAAGCCGTAAATTAAACTATAGAAAGGGGGATAAGTTATGGCGAAAGTAGCACGGGAAATGGTAGAAAAAGCGGGGGTAAATGTTGATCAGTTGATTGAGTTATTGGTTAAAAATGCCGCTGCAGAACTTACTACTTTTTATTATTACACCATTCTGCGGGTAAACCTGATTGGACTTGAGGGAGAAGGGATCAAAGAGATTGCCGAGACTGCGCGTATCGAAGACCGCAATCATTTTGAAGCGCTGGTTCCACGAATTTATGAACTGGGTGGAAAACTGCCCGAAAACATGAAAATCTTTCATGACATGTCAGCTTGCCCGCCGGCCAGTCTGCCCAAGGATCCTACCGATATTAAAGCCATGCTGAAAGTTCTGGTGGATGCCGAACGATGCGCGGTGCGGGGTTATACCCATATTTGTAACATAACCGCCGGCAAAGATCATCGCACCTATGCCCTGTCTCTGGCGATCCTGAATGAAGAAATCGAGCATGAATCCTGGTTTTCCGAATTTCTAGGTGAAGGTCCATCTGGTCACTTCCTGCGTCGCGGTGAAACCTCGCCCTTTGTCGATAAGTTCATGAGATAAGATAGCCTGAACTAGAAGGGAAGATCGTTTTTAATATATGGTCTTCCCTTTATTGAAAAATCTGAAACAATGGATCAACAGAAATTTACGAAGGAAGATTTGAAGCAATACGATGGGCGAAACGGGGCACCAGCCTATGTTGCTTTTAAGGGAATCATCTATGACGTATCGCCTAGTTATCACTGGCAAAATGGTCAGCACTGGGTAGTGCATTTTGCTGGTACAGATTTGTCCGCAGAAATGGAACAGGCGCCGCATGGGGTAGATTTACTTGAGGTTTTTCCCATTGTGGGGGAATTGATTGAAAAGTAGATCTTGATTTTTTTCCGGGTTCACATCAAGTGGACCTGGTTCTTCTTCAAACTTATTATTTCTTCAGGTACTTCCAATTTCTTGCTTTTCCCTCGGACAACCAGGAAATCGCCACCGCTAATCGATTATTTCTGGTATGCTCACCTCTGGCTTCGGTGATCCAATCAATGTAATCTTTTTTATTGGAATAACTGAAATTTTCAAATGTTTGCCTGGCTTGCTTATTCCGGTGCAAAGCCTGCAAAAAGTAAGCAGGCATTTTTAAATTCTTTTTTATTCTGCCAGTACTTCGGATTGGCAATTTCTTTCCATCTTTATTCAGTTGCATAGCCTCCAGGATGTATTGTATCAAGATATCATCCCGGGGAAGATCCGCATCCGTTGCTAATTTACCCAGATGCCCCATGGCCTGAGCTTTTACTTGTGAAAATACTTTATGCACATCGGACATGAGAGCTGCTTTCCAGAAAGTGAAGGCACAATGCTGTTTAAACGCGGCCATACTGCACAAGACTCCATGATACTCAAAATGAGGAAAGCCCCATTTAATAGTCTCCTGAACTTCCGGACAAGTATGATGTACAATTTGCCGTAGATGGTTCAGAATCGATTGCGCAAAAGGCGCCGCTTTGGTAATATACGCATCAACCTGTCTATTTTTTAGACCCATGCCTTTCCCCTGTTTTTTAAAAATTCAAAATACGAAATTCTAAAATTCTCGAACGAACAATCATTGATCTTCATTATGAAGATCAAGACAATGGTCACTTTGATACGACCTTCGATCTACTCAGTGATCGTTGTATCAAAGTGACCATTTAATATATATAAGGTATTAAACGATACGTGGTATGCAAATATTCTGAGTATTCCAATCCAAACTGGTTCAGCAAAACTTTTTCTTCAATTTTAATACGATTGAGCATGGCCATGGTTACCGGTAGCAAAATAATAACTAGACTAAACCAGTTATTAAGCGACAGTCCATATCCCATAAAAGACAATAAAGAACCAAGATAGGATGGATGGCGGATGATTCTATACATTCCATCTCGCTTTATTTTATGATCCATCCGGATCGTTACATCAACAGTAAAAAACTTCCCCAGACTCCAGATGGCCATAAATCTGATTACCATACCGACGACTATCAGGCAAAGGCCAAGATAAGGTGTAATTAAAGATCTACTTATAGGAAACCTGAAAAAAATAGTAAATATAATACCTAATAAATTGGCGATCCCAATCGTCAACCATATAATTCTTAATGAGTTTTTATCCTGATCTTTTTTGTCATCGTCAGCGGAACGAAATAACCGATTCAGTAATATTTCGGATAAAAACCAGATGGACCAAATTATGATGAACCAAATCATAGCAATAATCAAATTTTAGTGAAATAAAAATGTGGTAGACATGCAGCACTACAATTAATTTTAGTGCTCTCCGACTGCCCTATTTTATCCTGGCCTCTGCTAAAGCCGCCAGCAGTGAGGCTTTGAAAAGATTATATGACCAGGTGGCACCGCTGATGGCATCAACTTTATTGATATCCTGTACTTTTAAGAACCGCTGTGGATAAGTTTGAACACCCTGCCAGTCATTACGGCACTGCTGGATATATTCTGGAATATCTTTATAATGATTTTCATATTTTTCATCGAATATTTCATTTTTTTCTTTATCGATCACTTTATATTCTAAATCAGCAATGACACCATTTTTTATGGAAATCTTAGTAATACCGTAATATGATTCAGCTGTGTAGATGGATTGTGATTCACCGGTATATGTACCATCCTGGTAAATTGGGCCGCTGATCCTGTGACAGGATGTGATTGTGATGTATGACAGGATTATAAAGATCGCAATACTTCTTTTCATCATCATTACCCCAATTTTTTTCTCTTCCTGACCTCTGTACAACCTAAAGATAGTAGTCAGTATCGCTCCCGAGTAGCTCGCACTGGCAGGCGTATCGAAGGAAGCATAATAATAGCTGAAAACAACCCCCTTACCCCTCTTTTCTAAGGGGGGCTTTTATTTCACAGGGACTAAGGGACTCAATGGGTAGGTCACGACCTGCCCCTACTTTGTGCCCCTGTGCTTTTTTCCCCATTATTTCACCACCCTTACTCCGAAAACCCCACCCGCCGTGTTATCAGGATGCGCTTGGAATTTGATTGTAATCTTGTTTTTACCAGCTGTCAGTTCCTGCGACAGCAAATAATTCACATCGATAAATTCTCCCGGTTTACTATTTTGCAATGATTCGGTGGCAATGATTTGGTCATCGACCAGAATATCAAAAGTACGCTGACCGCTATCACCACCCCAGTAGGTACAAATCAGGGTGTTATTTTTATCAGCTTGAATTTTAGTTTCATATGAGAACCAACCCCCTTCATAGGCATGACGATATTTACCATCCCAGGCCTCACCGGAATTGGTTTTGTCGCCCTGCAGATTGTGATTCTGCTCGGATTGTTTTTCACCGGGCTGTACAAAATCGACTGTACGTTCTCCAAGTTCACGAATCCTGGCCACCTCAGCCTTAATTC
>CAYSHN010000185.1:0-6933 GCA_964430815.1 uncultured Calditrichota bacterium
CAGATGATTTTTAATGAATCAGCCGTTACTGCGAGTGAACGGTTAAGCGGATAGAAAGAGGATATGTTTTTGAGCTTCATACTTTCAGTGATCCGATCGGTATCTGCAAAATTCAAATCAGGACAGTATCGTCTATTCCTGTTCTTGGTTTTGATTAATCCGGGATTCATCAATATACTGGTTGCGCAAAATTATAATTTGAGCTTTAAACGTATTTCTATTGAACAGGGTCTATCACAAAGTTCCGTGGAAGATGTTTATCAGGATGAGCAGGGATTCCTCTGGTTTGGTACGCAGGACGGCCTGAATCGTTATGATGGTTATAATTTTAAAATTTTCAAACATGTGCAGAAGGATAGTTTTTCGATCAGTGACAACTGGATAAATGTGGTGACTGGCGATTCTTCCGGAAATCTCTGGATCGGAACCCAGGGTGGTGGTTTAAACCGCTTTAATCGTTTTACTGAAAAATTTGAATGTTATCGCCATGATGCACATAATGAAAATACAATCAGTAGCGATTATGTTCCTGCCCTGCTGGTGGATAGTACGGTTTATCTGTGGATCGGCACTGACGGTGGTGGATTAGATCTTTTAAATATAAAAACTCAACAAATCACTCATTTCTGGAAGGATGAGTCGGATCCCTTTAGTTTAGGCACGGATAAGATTACCGTACTGTATAAAGATAAAGGCGGAGTGCTATGGATCGGTACGCAGGGGGGTGGATTGTGTTCCGCTCAAAAACTCGATTCAGGGCAATTCCGGTTCAGGCGGTATTTAGCTGATCCACGCCAGTCAAATTCGATCAGCAGTAATGATGTTTTAAGTATACTGGAAGATGCTCACTACAATTTGTGGATCGGTACACAGAATGGTTTGAATAAATTTGATCCACAGCGCAAGAGATTCAAATCTTATCGGGCCAGTAAGAACAACAAGAACACTCTGAATAACAATGTGATTCATTCTATATTTTGCGATAAAAATGGGTTGATCTGGCTGGCAACTGATTTTGGACTGAATATACTGGATCCGGCCCAGGATAAATTCTGGCAGGTGCTCTCCGATCCTGCCAATCACAACAGTCTCAGCGGTGACCTGCTGCGTTCTATCTATGCCGACAGGTCGGGTACTATCTGGATTGGGACTTATGGTGCAGGACTCAATCACTTCGATTGGAAGAAAAGACGATTCGGGCATTATAAAAATGAACCGGGTGATCCGAATAGTTTAACTGATAATACGGTATGGTCTATTCTGGTTGACCGGAAAGAAAATTTATGGTTAGGTACCAGTAAAGGTGTCAACCGTTTTGATAAGCGAACAAATAAATTAACTGCCTTCAGAGCAGAAACGCGGAAGAAAAATGCGCTGAGTGATGATTTTATCCGGGTGATCTATGAAGATCAACACGGTCTGATCTGGTTCGGTACTAATGGTGGTGGATTATGTAAATATGACCCGTCCAGAAACTCAGTTACAATTTACAAATATAATCCCAAAAATTTGTCAGGTATCAGCGACAATAGTGTCCGGGCTATGCTTCAGGATCATGTTGGTAATATGTGGGTCGGTACCTGGGCAGGATTGGATCAATTCATTAGTGACCGCCAGAATTTCCGTCATTACCGGCAGGATCCGGCCAATATAAATACTTTGACCGATAATCGTATCTGTTGTTTATACGAAGACAAAAAGGGATTTATCTGGATCGGGACTTATAAAGGATTGAATAAATTCAATCCGGTAAGCAAAAGTTTTATTCGCTACATGACGGAGCCGGATAATCCGAATTCGCTCAGTCATGAACGTGTTTCTGCTATCTTGCAGGACCGTAAAGGAATAATGTGGATTGGTACACTCGGCGGCGGTTTAAATCGATTTGATCCCAATGAAAATGTTTTTACTCATTTTACTGAGAGTGCGGGATTACCCCATAGTACCATCTATGGATTGGCAGAGGATGATGAAGGATATCTATGGATCAGCACCAATCGTGGATTATCCCGGTTTGATCCAGATTCTTTGACTTTTAAAAACTTTGATGCTAATGATGGATTGCAGAGTAATGAATTTAACGGTGGCGCATGTTTTAAAAGCAAATCAGGTGAGTTGTTTTTTGGAGGTATTAATGGTTATAATCGTTTTTACCCGAAAGCAGTAAAGGAACACCAATTTGTTCCCCCGCTGATTGTAACATCGTTTAAGATTTTTGATAAGGAAGTCAAATTAGATTCTACCATTTCAGAGATACATGAGTTACAATTGTCCTACCGCCAGAATTTTTTTGCATTTGAATTTGCTGCTTTGGATTATTCCAATCCCGAAAAAAACATCTATGCCTATAAACTTGAAGGATTTGACCGGGATTGGATCCAATGTGGTAACCGGCGATATGCTAATTATACCAACCTGGATGGTGGGGAATTCATATTTAAAGTCACGGGAACGAATAGTGATGGTCTATGGAACAGGACAGGTACTTCCATAAAAATAATAATTGCTCCGCCATTCTGGAAAACATGGTGGTTTAGAATTCTGGGCGGCTTCTTGATCCTGTCGCTGGTGTATGGGGTCTATCGACTCAGCATGAGACGGGTAGTTCGGCAAAGACAATTTCTGGAATCACAGGTTGCCGAACGGACGCAGGAATTAAAAGAAAGAAATCGTTTGCTGAGCCGTTCGAAGCGAGAGACAGATAATATTATGCGTAATGTGGAGGAAGGTATTTTCCTGATCGATACAGAATTTAAATTGCGTTCCCAATACTCTCTGGCCGTAGAAAAAATATTAGAAGAAAGGCGTGTGGCCAGGAAGAATTTCCTGGAAGTGGTCGAGAAAAGAATAACTAAGAAACTCTTCACCAATTTGCAGGAATTTCTGGAATTAATGTTTAAGAACGATATTGATGAAGAAACGTTGAAAGATCTAAATCCACTGAGTGAGGTTGAATTTAATTTCAGAGATCAAACGGATGTATGGCTGAAATCAAAGTATTTAGCTTTTAAATTCAAACGGATTATCGATGATGAGGATAAAGTTACTGAATTGATCATAACGGTTAACGATCTTTCCGATCAGATTTTACTGGCCCGGAAACTGGAAGAGTCACTGGCCATGAGTAAAAAGCAAATGGATTGGTTACTGAGTATTTTGCATGTGGAACCAAAACTATTACAGGAATTCGCTGAAAGCGCCTATCTGGAGTTAGACTATATAGATAAAGTTCTTAAGCAGGACGAACAGGTGGCTAATTATATCCCTGTCCTGGAGAAAGTATATCGTTCGATGCACATCATTAAAGGCAATGCCTCTTTGCTGGATTTAAAATTCTTTGTGGAAAAGGCACATGAATTTGAAGATCGCATTGAAGATCTTAAAAAGAAACCAAAATTAAGAGGATCTGATTTTGTACCACTGGTTTTACGCCTGGGTGATATCCGGCGAACCTTAGATGAATTGCACAATCTGATTGAACGGGTAAGTAATGTGCATTCACATTTCCGGCCCAAACGCAGTTATGAGAGTGAGTTGTTTATTAAATCAATTGACAATTTAATCAATAATCTGGCTCAGGAGCAGGGCAAAAAGGTAAAACTGGTTTATGATAAATTTGATGCCGGTAATATCCCGTATCACTATCGTTTGACTACACGCGAAATAATTATCCAGATGGTTCGTAATGCCATTTACCATGGCATTGAGAATCCTGAAGAGCGGTCAAAACTTAGAAAAGATCCACAGGCCCAGATCGAGATCTCGATGATTCTGGATGAAAAGGTCTTCGGTTTCATGTTCCGTGATGATGGCCGTGGCTTGCAACTCGATAAACTCCGCGCTAAAGCAAAAACATCCGGTCACTGGCCGGCTGAAGAAATCGATCGCTGGACTAATCAACAGGTTGCTGAAGTTATATATAAATCAGGTATATCTACTTCTGAAAATGTAGGCTTGGTAGCAGGGCGGGGCGTGGGTATGGATTTAGTGAAAGACAAAATTGATCGTCTGGGGGGATCCATTAAGATAAATACAAAAACCGGAAAATTTTGTGAATTCACCATCAAAATTCCGTTAAACAAAAAGACCAAGGAAGCCGCTTTAAATGAAAAAGCGTTTACAGCAGCTGAAGCTTAAATATTCAATACAAGCAGGTTTTCTAATGGAGTCGGAACGATGACAGACAAACAGATCATTGGAATTGATATAGACGGTATTTATGCACGTTTGGGTAAAATCAGTGGACAGGAGTTAAAATCCTTTCATCAATACAAAATTTCTTCATCGGCCAGTCAAGATAAGATTATTAAAGAGTTAATCATGCATATGGAGGCAATTTTCAGTCCTCAGGTTGCCGGAATCGGCATTGGGGTGCCGAGTATTGTTGATGTGGAAAAAGGAATTGTTTATGAGGTAACCCGTATTCCATCCTGGAAAGAAGTGCATCTTAAAGATAAATTACAAAAATATTTTAACGTACCGGTTTATGTGAATAATGATGCCAATTGTTTTGCTGCAGGAGAGAAACATTTTGGCAAAGGTAATAAGTATACGAATGTGGTAGGATTGATCCTGGGTGAGGGGATGGGTGCAGGAATCATCATTGAAAATAGAATATATTCAGGGATAAATTGCGGAGTTGGTGAATTTGGGAAAATGCCTTATCGTGATTATAATTTTGAATACTACTGCAGCAATCAATACTTCAAAAACATAGTGCACGAACCTTTCGAAACAGTCTATAATCAAGCGTTAAAAGGCAATAAAAAAGCAAAGGAGCACTTTAAGAACTTTGGTTTGAATCTCAGTGACGTCATAAAAACAATTATCTGTGCCGTAGACCCCGAAATAATTATTTTGGGTGGCCCTCTGGCCAAAGTATACCCGCTGATTAGGACCAGCCTCTACAAAGGTTTACAGTCGTTTGCCTTTCAGCGTTCCGTCAAAAATCTGGTCATAAAAGTATCCGACCGCGAAAACATGGCCTTGCTTGGAGCAGCCGCTCTTTATTTTGATGCGCGGGAAACCAGAAAAATTGAAGAACTTGAAGCCAAACGTAAAAAAGCAGAAGAAGATGCCCTCTATCGCGCCAGACAGGCGACTTTGCTCTATGAAATCGGTCAGCAACTGAACCGTTCACTGGACCTGGATACGCTGTTGAAGGATACTGTTACTGCGGTTTGTGACGCATTTAATTTCTACGGAGTTATGTTGCTGCTCCTTGATACGGATGAAAAAACATTACGTTTAAAAGCACTGGCCGGCAATTATCAAACAATCTTTTCTAAAGATCTGACCATGCGAGTAGGTGAGGGAATGGTCGGTATAGCAGCTCAAACCTGCAAGGTTCAGGTCAGCAATGATGTAAGTAAAAATCCTAATTTTATCCAAAAAGCGAGTGAATGTACCAAGGCTGAACTGGCCGTACCTATCCTGATTGACAAAAAACTTATTGGTGTGCTGGATATACAGAATGATAAGGTAAATACATTCAAAGAAAGTGATATCGATAATGCCCGCACCCTGAGCACTCAGATAGCTACCGCCATAGAAAATGCCCAATTATATCAACAGGCCCAGCAAGAAATTGCCGAGCGGCGTGAAATAGAAAAAGAATTACTAAACTCACGCAATAGTTTACAAAAAGCAAAAAGCGAAACCGATGATATCCTGGAAAATGCAGCGGAGGGATTGTTTCTGCTGAATTCAAAATATGAATTGAGTTCGCAATATTCCCGGGCGCTTGAAGGTATATTCCAGAGGCAAGATCTGGCCCAGCAAAACCTGCTGGAACTTTTCGGTAACAAAATTCCGGAGGAAAAGCTGGACGATGTCACCCGGTTTTTAGAATTGATATTTGACCCTGGCGTTGATGAAATCAGCATAAATGAACTTAACCCCCTGACCAATATAGAGATGAATTTTAGTCAGCAAAATCAATTATTGTCGGAAATGAAATGCCTATCGTTTAAATTTAAACGTATCATCAATGACGGTCAGTTTAACGAAGTGCTTGTATCAGTCGATGATATTACCGAACAGGTACGCTTGGAGAAAAGACTGAATGAAGTCGAATCTCATTCTAAAAAACGTCTGGAATGGTTGATTGGCATTCTACATGTGGAACCAAAATTGTTACGGGAATTTATTGATAGTGCCCAACTGGAAATGGCATCCATTATCGATGTTATGCGTAATGCCAGTCATGAAAGTATGTATCGCCAGGTTTTAGAAAAAATATACGAATCGATTCGCATGATTAAAGAAAATGCCGGCCTGCTTTATCTGGCCTTTTTTTCAAATATGGCTCATGAAATAGAGGATTTAATCTTTAAAATCAGGGACAAAAAAGAAATCCAGGGTAAAGATTTTGTCGGAATTAACCTGCACCTCAATGAAATTCAATATTCCCTGCGCGAGATAAGTTCCCTGATCGAAAAAATGAGTACTATTCAAAGTTATTTCCGGCCCAAACGCAGTTATGAGAGCGAGAAAATGCTCAACTCCATTAAAAATTTCATTCAAGATATGAGTGCGGCGATGAATAAACAGGTAATCCTGATGCATGATCATTTTGATGGCACGACCATTCCCCATCTTTATAAGAATCTGGTCAAAGATATTACCTTGCAATTGGCCCGCAATTCCATTCGTTACGGTATTGAAACGGCTGAAGAACGACGAAACCGGAAAAAATCAGAGAAAGGAATCATTGAAATTCAATCCCGGCTCAATGATCATGCCTTCGAGTTTTGCTACCGGGATGATGGCTGCGGTTTGCAATTCGACAAATTGATACAACGTGCAAAAATCATGGGGAAATGGGACGCTACTACCATCGATTCCTGGACTGAATCACAACTGGGTGAACTGATCTTTGAACCGGGGATTTATTCTTCGGAGAAATTTGATGCGGTTACCAAAAAGGGGATC
>CAYSHN010000186.1:0-6926 GCA_964430815.1 uncultured Calditrichota bacterium
GGCTCAGGATTCCTATATTCTTTACTTCTTTTTTATCTGGCATGATTTCTCCTGAGATTAGATGATTCTATTCATAATTTATAATACTTTATTTTCAAGCAGTTCTTTATGCGAAAAAAAGAAGGCGATTTCAGTTCTTGCTGTCTCCTCCCCGTCTGAAGCATGGATAATATTGTTCTGCTTATTATCCGCATACCTTCGGCGTATTGTTCCCGGAGTAGCTTCTGATGGATCGGTCGCCCCAATCACCCGGCGTAATTCATTGATCGCATTTTCCTTTTCCAGTACCAGTGGGATTATTTCACACTCGGTCATAAAACTTACCAAATTTTTAAAAAAGGGGCGATTTTTATGTACTACATAAAATTCACCCGCCGTCGCTGGAGTTAATTTAACCATTTTCAGGGAAACAATCTTAAATCCTTCGGTCAGCAAATGATCAACCACTTTTCCTACTAATTTCTTTTGTACACAATCGGGCTTTAGAATCGCCAGCGTCCGTTCAATCACACCATCCTCCATCATAAAATCCTTTGTACCGTTTTTCCAATTTCCGCCGGACTCTCGCAAACCTGGATACCAGCTTCGGTCATGGCTTTCATTTTTTCAGCAGCCGTACCTTTACCGCCGCTGATAATGGCACCGGCATGACCCATACGCCTGCCCGGTGGGGCGGTTTGACCCGCAATAAAACAGACTACTGGTTTTTTAAAATTTTTTCCGATCCAGGCCGCTGTTTCTTCCTCCGCCGTACCACCTATTTCTCCAATTATCACAATAGCCCTGGTATCTTCATCTTCGGTGAATAATTCAAGAGTATCAATAAAATTTGTACCGATAATCGGATCACCACCAATACCGATACAGGTTGACTGACCGATGCCCAGGGCTGTTAACTGTCCCACTGCCTCATAGGTTAGTGTACCTGAACGGCTGATTACTCCTACCTGGCCTGGTTGATGAATAAATCCGGGCATGATACCCATCTTGGATTTACCGGGTGAAATAATGCCGGGACAATTAGGACCAATTAGATGGATATTTTTCCTGGTCACATACTGATAGACCTTTAACATATCTATAGTCGGAATTCCTTCACTGATACAGACAATTACCTCAAGTCCGGCCTGAGCCGCTTCCAGAATTGCATCAGCGGCAAAGATAGCAGGAACAAAAATGACACTGGCATTAGCAGCTGTCTGTTTAACTGCCTCGTTTACAGTATTAAAGATAGGAACTCTGCCATTGAATAATTGGCCCCCTTTACCGGGTGTAACTCCTGCGACAATTTTTGTTCCATACTCCAGCATTTGTGTGGTATGAAAGGTGCCTTCGGCACCGGTAATGCCCTGGACAAGTACACGAGTCTGTAGATCGATCAAAATACTCATTGGCTTTTTCCGGCTCCATAGTTCAATGCTTCCACCACTTTTTCTGCTGCCTGTTGCAGGGAATTAGCTACAATAAAATCCATTTTAGATTGGTGTAAAAGTTCGGCAGCCTCCCGGGCATTGGTTCCTGCCAATCGAACGATGACCGGTATATTTATTTTTATCTTTCTGGCAACATCGATTACACCCTGCGCCACACGGTCGCAGCGGACAATACCTCCGAAAATATTGATCAAAATTGCTTTTACTTTTGGATCGGCCAGGACTATTTGAAATCCATGCATGACAGTTTCCGGACTGGCTCCTCCACCGACATCCAGGAAATTTGCCGGTTGCCCGCCAGCCAATTTGATGATATCCATGGTCGACATGGCCAGACCTGCTCCGTTAACCATACAACCGACGTTTCCATCAAGTTTGATGTAATTCAGATTATACTTCGATGCTTCGACTTCTAATGGTTCTTCCTCATCCACATCCCGTAATTCCTTATATTCTGGATGACGGAATAAGGCATTATCATCAAAATTTATTTTGGCATCCAGGGCAATTACTTCCCCGCCAGTAGTGATGATCAGGGGATTAATTTCGGCGAGGGAGGCATCGCTTTCAATATAAGCACGATATAAAAGGATCATGAATTCAACTGCTTTTTGTACCTGTTGACCCTGTAAACCCAAGCCATAAGCCAAATCCCTGGCTTGAAAGTGAGTGAAGCCAAGTAGTGGATCTATCCATTCTTTCAATATCTTTTCAGGTGCCTCCGCAGCAACTTTTTCAATTTCCACTCCTCCTTCTGTACTGGCCATAATAACCAGTTGCGAGAGTGAGCGGTCCAGCACCACACCGAGATATAATTCACGGGCAATTGGTAAGCCTTCCTCAATCAATAATTTTTTTACCAAACGCCCTGCAGAACCTGTTTGATGGGTAATCAGATGCATACCAAGCATCCGCGTGGCATTTTCTTTTACTTCCCGTAAATTTTTAGCCAGTTTGACTCCCCCACCTTTACCGCGGCCACCGGCGTGAATTTGCGCTTTCAGTACAAAAACTTCACTGGCTAATTCTTTGGCATTCTGGACTGCTTCGTTGATGGTAAATGCTACTTTACCCCGCGGCACCGGTACTCCATATTTACGCAAGATCTCCTTGGCCTGGAATTCATGAATTTTCATACGCGGTCATACCTTTGTCTAATTCAGAGTCAGCACTGTGCCACCACCAGATGTAACCACTTTGGCAGCATTTTCGATAGAAGTAATAACCACCTGTTTACCCCCTTGTTCCAGAAACAGTATCGCCGCCTCGATCTTAGGACCCATACTGCCCCTGGGAAAGTGACCTTCCTGTAACAAGGTTTTAGCTTCACTAACCGTCATATGATCCAGATTGCGTTGTTGTGATTTTTTATAATTAATGGCCACTTTATCGACAGCAGTTAAAATAAACAGTTCCTCAGCATCGATATCATGCGCCAGAATGGCTGCGGCCAAGTCTTTATCGATTACCCCATCCACCCCTTCCAGCCAGCCAGATTCTTCCCGGTAGACCGGGATTCCGCCACCACCAGCTGCCACCACTACCACGTCCTGATCTATCAGATTTTTAATAATATCTTTAGAGATGATTTCTCTGGGCATGGGGGAAGGTACTACCCGCCGGTAACCACGACCCGGATCCTCTCGGACCGTCCAGCCTCGTTTGGTCTCCAGTTCTTTTATTTGCTCCTGCTTATAGAAGGGGCCGACAAATTTGGTGGGATTACTAATGGAAGGATCATCTTTATCCACCAATACCTGAGTGACGATGGTTACGATTGGTTTCCACAACTGGCGTTCGTTTAACTTATTCTGCAGACACTGTTCGATCATGTAGCCCATCCCACCTTCGAGATCGGCTACAATCACTCCCAGTGGTAAAGGCGGAACCAGATGGCGGGTTTCTTCAACACGTAGCAGAGCATTGCCTACTTGCGGTCCATTGCCATGGCTAATCGCTACATGGTCACCACGGGCAATCAATTCAACAACACTGGTCAGGCTACGGCGGGTATTGGCAAACTGCTGGGTAATATTACCTTCTTCAAATTCACGGGTAATTGCATTACCACCTAGTGCCACCACTACCGTTTTACTGGACATCTCACTCCGTCATGGATACCTGAAATTGTAATTTATGTATTTATATTAATTTTTTCAAGGCATCATTCAGGTTCGGTCTGCCAATCTCCTGTAATTCATAATAAACCCGTACCGCCGGTTTGTTTATGTTCAAAATTTTACGTAAATCGATTGGTGTACCGATAATCACCACCTCGGCATCGGAATTGTTAATCGTCTTTTCCAGATCACGAACCTGTTTATTCCCATAGCCCATCGCCGGTAAGAGTTTTCCGATATCGGGATATTGCTTGAAAGTATCTTTGATCGTACCAACAATAAATGGACGGGGATCTATTAATTCGACAGCACCAAACTTCCGGGCAGCTACTACTCCGGCACCATAGGTCATCTCCCCGTGGGTCAGCGTAGGCCCATCCTCGACCACCAATACCCGCTTCCCGCGGATGGTTTCATAGTTATCTACGGAAATAGGTGAAGCGGCATCAATGACCATAGCTCCAGGATTGACTTTACCTATATTATCCCGCACCTGCTGGATATTTTGGGGTTCAGCCGTATCTATTTTATTGATGATCACCACATCGGCCATCCGCAGATTGGTTTCACCAGGATAATAAGATAACTCATCCCCCGGCCGGTGTGGATCGACAACCACCACATGCAGATCCGGCTTATAAAATGGTAAATCATTATTTCCGCCATCCCATAAAATAATGTCCGCTTCCTTTTCGGCTTCATGCAGAATGGCTTCATAATCAACACCGGCAAAGACCGTAGTACCACTCACGATGTGGGGTTCATATTCTTCCCGCTCTTCAATTGTACATTTATAAAAATCCAGATCTTCCAAACGGGAAAATTTCTGTACCTTTTGCTCCACCAGATCACCATAAGGCATCGGGTGCCGTACCGCTGCCACCTTCTTGCCTGCTTCCCGCAGCAGATGACTAATACGGCGGGTAGTCTGGCTTTTACCACTGCCGGTCCGCACAGCACAAATTGCTATCACTGGTTTGCTGCTTTTCAACATGGTCTGTTTGGGTCCCATCACTTTAAAATCAGCCCCGGCAGCATTGACCATCGCGGAACGGCCCATCACATAATCATACGGTACATCGCTGTAACAGAAAACCACTTCATCTATATTATACTGTTTAATCAGATTGACCAGTTCATACTCATCAAAAATAGGAATACCATCAGGATATAATTCTCCAGCTAGCTCTGCCGGATACTTACGGTCATTGATATTCGGAATCTGTGTGGCAGTAAAGGCTACGACCTGATATAATTTATTTCTCCGAAAATGCACATTAAAATTATGAAAATCACGCCCGGCTGCTCCCATAATTATTATTTTTACCGGTTCCATCTATTCCTCCTTGATTTATTTATGATATTTGAGATACATATTCATTGTAAAAACAGTAACATACCTTTGTTAAGGCCAAACAAGAATTTATGAGGGAGTGAAGGTAAAAGCAACTTGAAAGATAGAAATTTTTATGGCTTTAAGTATTTGATATTATTTATGTTATGTCCATTCTTAAATATACAAATTAATTTATAATTATGCTTCATTCTAAGTCATTGATAATATTAATTTTAAATATTTAAAGAATAATATTTTTCTGTATTCCATTTTTATCGATAAATCCGGGAAATTGTATAATCTGATGGGAAACTTGATCGTGTAATTAACGTAAAAAAAATATGTTCATGATTAACATTTTTTAACAAGAATCCCTTTACACCTACCATAACAATGGTGCGGCGCCGCAGGGACAAATTCGAAGGGAGAAAGTCTATACACAAGACTTA
The DNA here is from genome assembly GCA_964430815.1 of uncultured Calditrichota bacterium. Classification (GTDB taxonomy): domain Bacteria; phylum Calditrichota; class Calditrichia; order JAJRVZ01; family JAJRVZ01; genus CAVZSQ01. Next base: position 5,339 of record CAYSHN010000186.1, read on the forward strand.
TCCGTTATCAATATTCTTTTTAATCACCATGTTATCCATTGCAATAGCCTCCACTAAAGATGAAACAGGATTTTCTTTTCCCCAAACCGATGCAGGTAAACGGGTTGAACTCTACTTCTCAGCATTCAATAGCACTGACGAGAATGAAATGCGCCAATTTATGGAGCAGACCGGATATTTTGAAGCTGATATTCCACAGGAAAATATAGCCAGCGGTTATACCCGAAATTGGGATGATAGTGATCATAACAGTGAACCAAGGCGTAATAATATTTATACCCGTCCTGCCCGCGGCAGTTCGGCCGGCGATGGTTATTCGACTGTCGCTGATCTGTATAAATTGGTGCTGGCCCTTACTGCTGACAGACTATCTGCTCCGGAAGTTTCCCAGATGGTGAAATCCAGCGGTATCGGTATTGCCGGGGGAGCACCAGAGATCAATGCCACCCTGGAAACCAATCCCCAGAGTGGTTTTATAATTATTGTTCTGTCTAATTACGATCCCCCCAGCGCAGGTATAGTCGCCCTTAAAATCAATTCCTATCTTGAACGTTTGAAATGATGGGTGTGGTAGGGGCACGACGCATCGTACCCCTACGGGATATCGTCATTCCTCTTTCATGAACGGATAGGTCCAATCATGCGGTGGGATCATATTTTCCTTTATGGCCCGGGCAGACATCCAACGCAAAATGTTCATGGCGCTACCGGCTTTGTCGTTGGTGCCGGATGCTCGAGCCCCACCAAAGGGTTGCTGGCCAACCACGGCACCGGTTGGTTTATCATTAATATAAAAATTACCGGCAGCATCGCGTAGTGCATCAGATAACATTCGAATCGCAACACGATCCTGTGCAAATATCGCCCCGGTCAGGGCATACGGCGAGGTTTCATCACATAATTTAATCGTATCCATTAGTTTATTATCATCATAAACATAGATGGTCAGAACCGGTCCGAAGATTTCCTGCTGCATAGTTTTAAATTTCGGATTGGTCGTGACAATTGTTGTTGGTTCGATAAAAAATCCCTTGGCCGCATCGCATTTACCACCGGTAATAATTTCTGCTTCTTTGGAGTCCCTGGCAAAATCTATATAGGCTTTTATACTGTCGAAAGCCGTTTTATCGATAACCGCGCCCATAAAATTTGTAAAATCGGTTACATCCCCCATTTTAATTTTCTTTACTTCGGCAACATATAATTTTTTAAACTGTGGCCATAGCGAAAGGGGAATGTAAGCACGGGAAGCAGCCGAGCATTTTTGTCCCTGATACTCGAAGGCTCCACGCAGGGTGGCCACTACTAGTGCTTGCAGGTCGGCTGAAGGATGGGCGAAGATAAAATCCTTACCGCCTGTTTCACCGACAATACGGGGATAGTATTTCATTTTAGCAATACTATTACCAACTGTTTTCCACATATTCTGAAAAACTTCCGTGGAGCCGGTAAAATGAATTCCGGCCAGATGTTCGTTCTTTAGGACGATATCGCCGATATCGGCGCCGCGGGCGGTGACCAGATTGATGACGCCATCGGGCAACCCGGCCTGTTTCAGAATATTCATGATTAAATGCGCCGTATAAAC
>CAYSHN010000187.1:0-6904 GCA_964430815.1 uncultured Calditrichota bacterium
ATGGCTGCCATTATTTTTTTACCCTGATTAACCTCAGATTTTTCACCACTGCCATTGGCCAGCATTATATGATATTTTATTTTAGATTGATCATCCAGATTCCCCGAAAGGGCGACACCAAAATCCCGTGTTGAAGCCCATTTTTGTAGATTCAACGGGGTCTTTTCCAAGAAACGATACCCCCATACCGATTCGATGACTCGCATCGTTGGCGCTTCTGAAATGCCTAGCAGCATAATATGATTCTGGTTTATCTTCCATTTTAAATAAGCATCTTTTACAAACGGTACCAGGGTGGAACTATTTTTTGAGAAGTCACCAGCCGAAACCATTTCCAAACGCAAACGTGTAGAAAAAATATCGGTTATATTACGTTCATAAGTAAAATAGATTCTGCGGAACCAGAAACCGTTGGAGTTTTTTATCGTCGAGTCATGATGGGATACCACCCAGTAGTAATCACCAAACATATAACCGCTGAACTTATCTTTCAACTCCTCTGCCCGCAGCACAGAACCAAGTATAGTAAATGATACAATAACCATCAGAATTTTTAACATGTATTCCTCCTTATATTTCGTTATAATAAAATGAACACCCTGTATTATAAATTTATTAGTGCTATATCACTAATAAATGGTACTATCTTATTCTTAGTTGAAATTTAGAATAGGGAGGCTTCCCAAAAAGATCAAATTTATTATTAAATTTGGTCAACGTATTTAACATTTAAATTAGTAGGAATCTCAAAATAAAATTAAAAACAAAGCCGGTTAATCGCAAGAAAATTAGTCGGTTTTATTATACCAAGAGATCCATTTTCAGTTTTAAATGTTAAGACATCATTTTGAATTGTGACGGAACGGATTAAAAGTGGAATGTCTCATCCGATAATAGAAAGAAAGGATACGCTGATAATTTTATAATTAAAACAATTCATACTGCTGGCAGACTTGAAGGAAGCAGTAATATTGGTCCTTGAGATCTATCTTCTTTCGATTTAAGATACGATATGATAAGGATTTAATGTTGAATCTCAACTACATTTTCTTGATATTAAGAATCTTCATCTTTTTACTCAGCCATTCTCGGCTGAGGCCTACTATACGGGCAGTTTCTTTAATATTCCAGTCGTTTTTCCCCAGCAACAGTCTAAAATACATAGTATCAAATTGGTGAACGGCGTTTTGATAATCTACTTTAAATATCGTTCCATTCAATATATTTCCATCTGAACCACCAATGAATTCACAATTATCATTTTGATTGAATAATAAATCATCAGGTTCAATTTTATCACCGTTGCAGCATACGAATGCATTTTCAATTATATTACGTAGTTCACGTACATTCCCTGGAAAATTGTAACTTTTCAATTGAGACAGTACAGAGGTGCTAAACGAAACTTTTTTGTTACGCTGCCTATTTAATCTTTCTAGAAAATAACTGGCCAGCGATTCAATATCCTGGGGGTGTTTGCGCAAAGGCGGAACCTTAATTTTAATGACGTTTAGACGGTAATAAAGATCTTTTCTGAAATTATTCTTGTAGACCATTTGTTCAAGATCCTGATTTGAAGCTACCAGTATCATTATATCAACATGAATTGCTTCTTTAGATCCAATCCTATAGAATTCTTTTTCCTCGAGCACGCGTAATAACACGCCTTGGAGAGAAATAGGGAGTTCGCTTATTTCATCCAGAAAAAGTACGCCATTATTGGCCTGTTCAAAAATTCCCAGCTGTCTGGTGTATGCACTGGTAAATGCTCCTTTTTCATGACCGAATAATTCGTTTTCTAGTAAATTGTCTGGAATTGCTGCACAGTTAATCGCAATGAATGGGCCATGACGTCTGTTACTTAATGTATAAATAGTCTTTGCAACTAGTTCTTTCCCTGTACCGCTCTCCCCTTCAATCAAACAGGTCACCTGAGCATCTTTAGCAATCTTTTCTACTTTATTTCTCAATTCTTTAATTTGAGGGGATTTTCCGATAATCTGATTATCATCAAATTGTGTATGAAAGGTTTGGCGCAGTATTTCATTCTCTATTGTTAATTTATTCAGATCCTCTTTACTCTTAAGCAGGTCATTAATACGGAGGACCAACTCATCCAAACTAAATCTCTTTGCAATAAAATCATCTGCGCCTGCCTTCATCGTGGCAACTACATTTTCAACCGTATCAAAAGCGGTCATAGCTAAAATAGCTGGTCGATATGGTTGAATATACGAATATCTTATTATCGCTAATCCGTCAGAGACATCTGGAAATAAAAGATCGACAATAATGAGATCAAACTCGTTAGTGTTAATTAAATTCAACGCCTTTTCCTTGCTGTCGGCTGTCATTAATTCATACCCGGTTTCATCCTGGAAATGCATCCTGAAACCTGTAAGAATGGTCTCCTCATCATCATTTAATAAAATACGGTACATTGAAATCCAGATTTTTAGTAGCTCTATAGGCTATTCAATTAAAACTAAATCATAAAATTTACAAAGTAACAGGTTTTTCTGAGATCTACTATAATCGTACTAATAATCCTTTCTAGGCCTCGGATTAAAGAATTTAATTATTAGAATATAACCTTACAATAAACTTTTTTACATCCAACTAAGACCAAATAGTCTATTAACAGTGTGAACAATACTTCACATAACGTGAACAAAACTTCACACATTCAATGAATAAACAGTTAGAATTTGATTTCTGTAATCAATTATGTCACTCAAAATATATCTTTTATTATAAAAATCACTATTTTTTCCATTCTCTTGGAAATTTATTTGAGTTTTTTTAATATTAGTTTATGCTAAATTCAATAATTTTGCCATCTCAAATCCTGTTTTTGTCTCTTTCTATGGCAGACTTGATAACTCCATGCAATTATAGGACACTTAATATGGATGAAGTGTGAAGTAAAGTTCACATCGCAGAATCATTATTTTTGTATTAAATCCATGAAGCCTTGATACTCCTATCTTCACGGTTTTTCTGAATTCTGGCATAATAATTGTAAATACTAAATATGTACGTCCATTAATGCTATTCGGCGCCTTTTTTTTTCGCATGAATATACAATAGTTTTTGTGGATTTTCAAGCATGGAGTCACTGATGAAATCAGATGAAGTTATACGTATCGTAAAAGGCTTGGCTTAAAATGCAATGTTTTTGATCCAGAACCTTTGAAATTTAATTGGTTGATCCTTGCCCGATAAGTTAATTTTAAATTATTATCCTGATCAATTAAGATATATGAACAACAGTGATACCGGAGAATGGAATTATGGATAGTGCATTACCTCCTCCTTTTGGTGGAACGCTGAATGATAGATTTATCTCCGATGAAAAAAGGGCTACCTTTTTAAAAAATGTCTCATCGTATAAATCTTATGTCATCAGTAATGCTGATCTATCCATATTTTACAGGATCGCCGATGGGGCTTTATCGCCTTTAGAAGGACCCATGACAAGTGGAGAGTTTTACCATGCACTGGATAAAGGGGTAATAAAAAGAAATGGTGATATTTTACCATGGACCATTCCTATTGCTTTTCCAATATCTAAAATGGGAAGCGAACGATTGGAGATCGGCGAAACAATTTCGGTCAAAAATCAAAACGGTGATTATGTTGGACAAATTGAAATATCGGATATCTATTTTTTTGACAAGGATCTGTATAATAAGAGTGTATATTGCTCTGACCGGAAAGATCATCCCGGGCCGCGTATTGTTAATGATGATCCCAGGGATTATTTACTAGGTGGAAAAATCCGATCGTTACCCGTTCCCCAAAATCCGATTTATGGGGAATACCTATTATCCCCACGTGAAACCCGCCAATTGTTCCAAAAAAAGAAATGGGATCGTATTATTGCCTTTCAAACCCAAAATCCACTTCACCGGGCGCATGAATATGCGATCGTCTATGCTATGGAGACATTAACACGGAAAGGAAATTTTACCGGGGCTGTCATTAATGCTTTAGTCGGGGCAACTAAATTTGATGACGTCCCGGCTGAAGTGAGAATGAAATCATATGAAATTCTATTAAAAAAAAGAATACTTGGAGCCGGTGATAAAGACCTATCATTCTGGAAATCAATCGGATACGATTTAGTAGATCAAATATTATTGATAGGATTGGATATGAAAATGTTTTATGCCGGTCCGAAAGAAGCAATTATGCATGCCATCTACCGTCAGAATTATGGTTTCACCGATATCATTATCGGAAGAAAACATGCTGATGCACCATTTGACGATGGAAAACCTGCCTGGGGTGATTTTGACGCACAACATATTTTTGATAATGTAAACGGTCATTTAACCATTCACCCTTTAAAAGTTGGGCATGCAGCTTATTTTGATGAAATAAAACGGGTCGCTTTTATCGATCAGTATTTATCGAAAGGATACTCACCAATATCTATCTCTGGCAATGAATTAAGAAAAAAACTTCTTAATTCCAAAAACATCGATGAACGGATTATTAGACGACCGGTAGCCCGGATTTTATACGATTTTTATCGGAAACAAGCCGTCAAGAGTGAAAACATTTCATGGCATAAGTCTAGTATAACCAAAAATGAACGAGAAATACGAAATGGTCACAAGGGAATTGTTATCTGGCTTACCGGATTATCCGGAAGCGGTAAATCAACAATTGCCTCAAAGTTACAACATGATTTGTTTAAGTTGGGTTGCCAGGTTTTTATTCTTGACGGTGATAATATTCGTCAGGGATTAAATAGAGATTTAGGTTTTTCCCCTAAAGACAGGGAAGAAAACATTCGCCGGATAGGGGAAGTAGCAAAACTTCTTGCAGAAGCCGGAATCATTGTAATATCGGCATTCATTTCGCCATATAAAAAGGACAGGAACAGCGCCAGGTTGTTAATGTTTGAAGGTGAATTTATCGAAATCTTCATAAAGGCTCCCTTGGATGTATGTAAAATCCGTGATCCAAAGGGGCTTTATAAAAAAGCGGCTAATGGTGAGATAAAAGACCTCACCGGAGTTTCCGCTCCTTACGAAGAACCCGATCATCCAGAATTGATCATTGAGACGGATCGCCTGAGTTTAGAAGAGGGGACCAAAATAATTATGAATTACTTGAGGGAGCATCATAAAATAAATTAATCCATCCTTAAGGGGGATAAATCCGACATGATTCGTATGCGAAATGGGGCATGTTGATCGCCGCCCGTGGGCAACAGAGAGGGTGGCGCCGGCATGATAAATACACGTACGGTCATTTAAGAGCCTTACGTGTTATTCTATGCTTACAGAAAGCATTTGACATAAAGTAATTATCATCGGTATTACTGTTAATGATATAAAAGATGAGGAAAACGGTATGGAAATCACCTATGGTTTTTTTTTATTAATTTTATCTCTATCGTTTGCCTGCGAGTTTGTTGACTCGTCCCTGGGCATGGGTTACGGAACCATTTTATCGCCTGTATTGATTATTTTCGGATTCAATCCGCTATTAGTCGTTCCTGCCATATTGTTATCACAGGCTTTCGGCGGGATGTCTGCTTCAATATTTCATCACAAATTTGAGAATGCTTCATTCAAATTTTGTTCTAAAGATTTAAACCTGGTCTTGATAATTTGCGGATTTGGAATTCTCTCTACCATTTTTGCTGCTTCTATTGCTGTGAATGTTCCGAAAAAACTTCTTAATACCTACATTGGATTTCTGGTTTTGATTATGGGCATCATTCTTCTACGACCACACCACATCCAGTTTTCCTGGAAAAAAATGATCGGAGTCGGACTTTTAAGTGGATTTAATAAAGGTTTATCCGGAGGAGGTTTCGGTCCCGTGGTTACGGGTGGACAGATTCTGGCCGGTGGAGAATACAGATCGGCTGTCGGTATTACCACACTTGCCGAACCCCCTATATGTATCTGCGGTTTTTTCACTTATCTGATCGGCAGGACTGTTAAAGAAATCGATGGACCTTTATTTAGCAGACCTTTTACCGACTTGGTACATCAATTGTTATCTCCCAAATTATTTCAGTGGGAATTTATGCTGCCCCTGTTTTTGGGTGCGGTTCTGGTCGGACCCTTTGGTGCTTGGACGACTAAAAGTCTGAAAAAGGACAGCCTCCGTCTTCTGATCAGTTTGCTAATCATGGTGCTGGGCATTTGGACGCTGGTGAAAACATGGTTATGATCGGGATATATCCCGGATTTTTTTATGGTGTAAGGTTTTAATGGAGAAAATCTAAGTTCCTTTTCTTTTTAAGTAACATGTATGACTTTATTTAGAGAATCATTCACGATGCCTGTTATTATTTTTAAATGGATATAAATATGAAAAAATTTTTGTATTCTATTTTGATAAATTTCATTTTCAGTTTCGCCTTATCAGGTCAAACCCCCGAGGATTTAGAAAAAATCAAAGCGATTATAATGAATGACAAAAATGCAAGACAGGAGATTCAGGAACAAATTCCTGAATTCGACAAGGCAAAATCTCTGGAAATTTTTCATGATAAAATTGACACCTCTTCATCCAAAAGGGATTTACCGGATACTGAAAATAACATATTAAACGAATATTCAACATCCGAACCGCAAATTGATTTTTCACAGTTACCTTTTTTCGGTCATGATATTTTTCGATCGGCGAAAATAGATTTTACACCTGAAATATATGGACCGGTGGATGAATCGTATCCCGTCGGACCGGGAGATGAGATTGTAATCACGGTCTGGGGAGAAGTAGAGCTCCGGCATGACCTTATAGTCAACCGTCAAGGTCAGATATTTATTCCCAATGTGGGTTTAGTGAGTATTATAGGCATGAACATGACTCAACTTCGGGGGAAATTAACCGACCTGATGAGCAGATCTTATTCATCGCTATTGAACAAAAA
>CAYSHN010000188.1:0-6892 GCA_964430815.1 uncultured Calditrichota bacterium
GTACTCAATCACGCGAGAAGGTGTCCTATGCCGTACAAAGCTCTGCATATCGGTTGACAGACTGTAGCCCCTGGATTTCAGACCTTTAATCAGAGCCATGTCGAATTCCGTATCAGAAATACCGGCCAGATGGACACACCTGGTCTCGAGAGGCGGGACATCGGAGATGGTTATTAAACCTGCGGATTTAACCAGGGTCAACGTACGTTCATCTACATTCTCGGACTCGTGTAATACCCTTGAATAGGTTGTTTCGGCACTCGGGATGAGGTAGGTGTCGACGCCCAGATCCTTCATTGGTTGTAAGATGTGTTTGTCTTTTTCAGCCATTTTCACAACCGCTGCTACCTTTTTACCGATGCGGGTGGCGACCATCACGCCGCATAAAACGGCGCTTCCTGGCGCAACGCGGGGCTTACCGCCAAAGGGAATAATCTCGTCGTAACACATGTGTCCTACGAATGTGATATCATATTTTTTTAACATGTCGATGGATTCCTTGATTTATCCCGTTATTATTTTTTATCTCGAATGATGAATTCACACGGATCACAAAGAAAGATGCCAATGGACACCCATTATGGAGCAAGAATTCACGTTTTGATATAATCCTTATGCATCCATGGTTGACTCTATATGCATAAAAATTACCGGACCGGATTTACTCTGAGTTGATCCCGTCTTTTTCCCTTTTCTCGGCTATTTCAGCAGCTCTGGGAATAAATTTATTAAATCTTCAGACGGAATGGTTTTTGATTTCGTTTTGGCCTGCAGTGTTTTCACGTGGTTCATGACCAGATGCGTCCACACAGCACCGGGCCTGGGATAGGCAGCCACAATATAATGCGGCCTGGCTTCAGATTCTCCCGTCTCCTGCTCCAGCTCAGCCCTGAGGTTGTCCGGCGTAACCATGGTGTTGGCGTAATCGAAGACCACCCGATCCATATGCTTGTACACTTCCTTGCTCTCCTCGACCATGCCGTAATAATCGAGCAGCTGGGCAAAGACGTAATTGGACGTCGTATAAACGTCTTTCCCCTGATCCGATTCCACCGGCTTGCCGTCTTCGGTCTTGCACATGGCCCATCCCATAAAGGATCGGTTGTTGTTGTAAATTGTCCTGAGAATCATTTTGGCGCGGTCTTCCGGAATGAGAGGCGCTTCTCCGATCGAGAGAAGATACCACATAGCGTCGAGCTGATTGGTCCAGACATCGGTGTTGGTGTTTCCGGTTTCCGGATCGTAACAGATAACATAGTACTGAAGCTTTTCGCCTTTTTTGTTTTTTCCTTCCCGCCACAATTTCTCGAGGCTCTTCCAGCCCTTGTCGAACGCGGCCTGAATATGCGTTTCGCCCTCTTTGTCACCCAGCATCTGCGCCATCCTGATCATGGCCTGACAGCCGCCCAGGAACTGCGTGGCGTCATACGCATCCGCACCGAACAGGACCAGGTTATCGAAGGTGTTTTTCACATCCTCCGGATAACCTTCGGGAATGCCGTCATTGTCAAAATCGAGTTTCAGCAGAGAATCGAGACCGAACTTGCACGTTTCCCAGTTCTTTTTTAGAAAATCGATATCACCCGTAAACTTCACGTTGCGCAGTACCCGCATCATTAGTTTGGGGAAGAGATCCACCCAGTAATTGTTGTTATACCAGGCATAATCGCTCACGTTGCGCAGAGGATGGCCCTTAGGCATGGCACCCACATCATGCGCCACGCTGCCCCTGGTCTTGAACGCATCGCGGATCTGGGTCATCGACACATCCTCATATTCCTCGGGATGCGCCTCGAAATGCATGCGGGCGTCGACGAACGAAGCGTGATAATGGTAAAAACGCAGCGTGGGATCTTCGGCCTGGATGGAATCGATAAAGGCCTGGCACAGATCCTTTTCCACCCGCGGGAAGAGCATCAAAAGCACCATCGAGTACCAGTCCACATCCGAAGGATCGATATAGGCGTAATCGAAGCACTCCAGGAACCGGGCCCGCTCATTGCTTTTCTCGTCTTCAACCCATACAATAGCATTTGAGAGCGGGAAATGAAGTTCGTTCAGAATCAACCGGGTCAGACGCAGGGCACCTTCCCGATCATCTTTGTAGGATGGACGGGACTGAATGGAATCGAAGATTCGCTTCTGAATGGTCAGTGTCCGGTTCCACCATTTCGGATAGTTTTCCAGTGCACGTTTGACCATGTCAAGCGTGCGTGTCTCCGTGTTAGCAAAGTTTTTTACGTATTTGCGATCGAATGTCGTTCCGTCAATGTATTCCTGCACGGGAAAGTCGAGAACCACGGCGACAGGAATCGTGATCGAACTTTGCGGAGCCAGCGTAAAGGTCAGACTGATAGCCGCGCCGTAGTCGCTACGGAGAAGCGGTTTCCGTTTTTCGTAAAAGCTGCCGTCTGCATTTAAAAGAAGGTCTCCCGTGTAGCGGTTCAGACAGAAATAGGGCTGTATGTCCACGGACACACCGGACAGTTCGGGAACAGCCAGGGCCATCCGGTTGGGGGTTTCCGTACTGCCCATAATCACGCCCCGGATACCGCTGGTTTTGAATTCTTCGTGCTTCTGCCCGCGGACTGCGGCCGTGCCGATATAGACAGAGTCCTGATCGGTTGGTTTGAGCTCCTTTTCCTGCAGGTTGACCAGGGACGGACGGGGCACCACGAGTGTGATTTCCTGGGCCTCATCCGTGTTATTTTTCACTTCGAACTCCTCGGCACCCAGCGGCATCAGCGTTTCGTCACTGCCGGACAGGAGCGGAGAAATAAGTCTTCTGACGACATTCACCTTTTCCAGCGTACAGGCGATCTCCAGCGAAGGTGTGGCAATGGTCATGGAGATGTTTTCTTCGGCAACCGAGGAAGGGTAGTAATTCTTGACCGCGGGAATATCGTCTGGCAATTCGGTTTCTCCCGGCTGTTTTTGTGTCAGCATGGTGCGTTCATCGCCAATGCGGATATAGGGCACAGACCCGAACTGAACCGCCTTCTGGTTCAGCATGATCAGCCGTCCCGCATCATTTAGACGGTTATACAGGCCGTAAGGTGAAATACCGATCGAACAGGTCGGCGCGCCCTGCAGGGCTACTGTCTGCGGAAACTGCAGGGTCTTGGACATGCCCTGGAAGTGAACCGTCATTTTGTTCTTTTCGTATATTTCGGTAATTCTGGGACCATTGATGGTATAAATATCACGTATGTCAAATGATTTGGATTTAGACATCTCACCTCACTTATTGGTCATTTTCGTTGCAAAGGTTGTACAGGACCCTGGAAACTCCTGCATTCGTCTTATGAATCCGGGTGGCAGACCGGATTTCCGGATTCGCTTCTGCCGCCCGGAATATCGGATCATAATTCAGTACAGAAAGGGACGCGGTTCTAGCACTTGCCGCCCCATACGTTGGTTTGTTTCTTCTTTTCCGGCTTTTTGGGTGCAGGAGCAGGTTCTTCCGGAAGATTCTTTTCGGCGCTCAGATCAATCGGCATCCTGGTTGTGGGATATGGTTTGATCGTACCGAACAGCAGATCCACAGAAACCCGTATCGAATCGGGAGAACCTGAGAAGTTACATACCACTGCGTCGGCAGCGGTAGTCGTACCCTTCCGGTACGGGAAGTTGGTTACGACAACCACATCGTGTCCGGCCGCTCTCAGTGCCTTGACCAGATGGGTGTTGTTGCCCTTCTTTTCTATACGCGCGTAATAGTTGGTCATGACAATTAGATCCGCCTGTTTGGCCAGTTTCAGCGCTTCTTCGACCTCATCGTCTTCGGCATAGAAGGACGTATCGTCCAGAATAAGGTTGGTGGAATGCTTGACCATCTGCTCGCAGAACATGTGGGGATGGCTGTAAAGATCCTTGCCGAGAAACTCGTACGGGATGGCCTGCTCGATTACCAGGATTTTCTTATCCTTGCTTAGGGGCAGCAGCTTTTTGTTGTCGCGAACCACCAGAAGCGCCTTGTGCGCCACTTCCCATGAAAAGCCGATGTTTTCCTTGCTTCGGACAATGGCCCTGGTCTTTTCCGGATCCATTTTACCGGCTTTTTTAAACAGACCCTGATCATACTTCATACACAGAAGCCGGCGTACCGCGTCATCTATGCGCTCTTCAGACAGATCCCCGTTTTCAACGGCGCTCTTGATGCCGAATAGGCACTGTGAGCGGGATTCATCATCGGCCTTGAGCAGAATGGTGTCCACACCGGCCTTGATCGCCATGGCGCATGCCTGTGGAAGCGGCCATTTTTTGAGGATGGCGGCCATACCGATCGCATCCGAAACAATTACGCCGTCGAACCCCATTTCTCCTCTCAGAAGATCAGTGAGGATCTTTTTCGAAAGGGTTGCCGGGTATTCTTTGTCGTAGGCCGGGTAAATCGTATGCGCCGTCATCAGAGCCCAGGCGCCCGCGTCCACACCGGCCTGAAAGGCGGCCAACTCGACCTCCTGCATGCGCTTGCGATCACCGCGGCACACATCGAGCACATCATGCGCATCGGTCGCGGAATCGCCTCGGCCAGCGAAGTGCTTGATCGTGGCGGCAACGCCTGCGTCCTGATAGCCACGGACGGTTGCATCGATGAACTTTGCGCAAACCTTGGGATCGTCGCCGAACGAACGCACACCGATCTCGGGATTCAGCGGATCGATATTCACATCGCAGACCGGGTGATAGAACTGGGTTACACCGATGGCAGCCATCTGCCGGCCCATCAGATTTGCGACCTTGTAGGCAAGATCCACGTCGCCGATTGCTGTAAGACCCATCGGAGGCGGAAACTGCAGAATATGACCGGCAGTATAATCGTTCTTGAAGTCACCTTCCATGTCAATCGTAATGTGAAGCGGAATTCCTGAATTCCGGTTCATCGCGATTTCCTGCAACTTATTGAGCGCTTCGGTCAGATCTTCAGGCGCCACGCTCACACCGTAGCCGCGGGCATCGAAATAGGTATGCGCGATGTCGAAATAATCCTCTGGCTCCTTGAAATTGGGATCGATCTGCGAACGTCCCCAGTACAGATTCTTGCATGTTTCCAGTGCGTACGGTTCGAGGCAAAGACCGCCGGCATGCAGTTTGGTCACCTGTTCGATCCCGGAGGGCGTCAGGTAGGCACCGCGCCAGGTGAACGTGAGCAGCTGGCCGCATTTCTCCAGCAGACTCATTTTCGCGATCTTCGCTGCAACAAAATCATCTCTTTCTTTCGACATTGTGTATCTCCTCAAAAGTTGTTGTTTTGGATTTTTCGTACCGATCACGGTGGCTGGATGCGATCCGGAGCTCGCATCACAACATGAGCATTGACGGCCCCTTACCTCGAAAGTCTATGGTTCGCTATTCATTCCAGCAAACTCCGGTTTTGGAGTCTTCGAGATCAAGCTGAATGATAGAATAAACCGCAAAGCACCGTTTTTATTTAATTTAGTAATTTAATCAAAAAAAATTGTCACGTCAATATGTCTCACGGTTAGCCTGCCCTATTTTGCAGGGCTGGATGACAGCTTTTTCGCGTTCCTCATCATTGATCACTGTTAAGTCACTTAGGTTCACTCCGTGAGATAATTCTATAAGTTTATAGCAGAGAAAAATGATTAATCTATCAAAATATCCCATGAGGTGAATCCTCTACGCTGGTGGTCAGCTGCACTTCATGCTTACCAGCCTGATTGCGGATTTGAGTGCTGATGTGCATATGCCTCTCCTTAGGAATACAAGGGCTTAATAATAAACATAAAATTCAAATCGTTAACCGAAGCTTCATCTACTCCGAATAGTAATATGATTCTGTCCCACAGCGATAAACGAAAGTAGCACAGTAATTTATTGCCGGGAAGAAACGAACTATTCGTCGGGTGAAGCTTAAATTTTAAATAGCGATTTGTAAACTTCCCGGTGATTGTAGGCTACGAAGGCATTAGCCAGAACTAAAAATATAGCGACCGGTAATCCTTTTGGATCGAGAAAGGTATGAACCATTAAAATATTTATTATAATGGGGGTAATCACGACCGCTGCCAGCGGGACAAACCTTCCGGACAGGAAGGTGATACCACAAATTAATTCGGTTGTCTTTACTATTGGCAGAATATAAACCGAAGCTGCGAGTCCCTCATTGAATATTTTCAAAGCACCTGTTAGCTCGGGTGGCGTATAGAGTTTGAATAGATAGGTAATTGATGAAAACAGGAATATCAGTCCCATTAAACTGCGTACAATAATTACGGCTTTCTTCATTATTCTATCTCCCTGGTGTATATTTTTCTTTGATATTCATTTTCCACTTATAATTTTTCAAGATGAAAGCGATAACCGCATTCTTAAAGATCAAACAGACGGTAATCTGCTTTCCTGCATATGCGTTTCTATTTAGTTACTAGTATACTTAACTTTTCCAATTAAAATTATATTCCTGTCCCGCAGGGACGACCGATATTAGCCCGGGAATTATCAAAAAATCCCTACAGGATTGGTAGCCCCATGTTTTAAAGTGGAGTCAATTATAATACCCCCGCTCCACTTTCCGAGCGGCTTGCTCTGAGTGATGTATTGAGTGCAGCCTAAGTGAGAATAATTTTAAACCTATTATATAAATAAATTTTTATGCTTTTTTACTATTAAAAACACCCACAACCGAAACCTTTGCCGTCTGCACCTAATTCTCTGGTTACACCAATTGATATTCCAAACTGCTTGGACGTATTTCCGGAACCAGGGAAAACATCCGTAAATACAATTGTAAATTTTCCTTCCAGTGTTAAACGGAAGTTAGATGATTGAAACCCGTATATCCCCACAGCAGCATGTAAAGCCGGAGCCTCGTCGCTTCCAAGCTAGAATTCGTCATAATTTTGGGATGAAATGAAATGAATTCCAA
>CAYSHN010000189.1:0-6888 GCA_964430815.1 uncultured Calditrichota bacterium
GAATATATAACGGGTACCCCAGTCAGATCCACCCATTCTTCATTCAGATCCAGGCGATTCCGGTGTTGATGATAATATTCCAGAGCTTTATTACCGGTGATCAATGCCGCATCGGCCCGGCTTAGCATCTGTTCCAGTTCCACTGGCATCTCTATATAGTCCGGACTCATCATATACTTCTCACGCATCAGGATTTTCAGCAGAATTGCAGCGGAGGTTGCCTGGTTATCGACAGCAATTTTTTTCAGCTCTTTCAAACCTTTCTTAAAAAATAATTGCACATTCATAACACTGCCGGAACAGGTAATACATATTCCCGGTATGATATTCCAGGTTTCTTTAGTCCGGGCATATTCGACCGAAGGAATCAAACCTAACTCTACTTCTCCATCTCTCAGACAGCGGGCTGAACCGGCTGGATCGGTGTAGATTAGTTCAAACGGATGTTTGATCAACTTATTTTTAATACCATATAGCAAAGGTTGAAATTCCAATGTATCAATCAGACCGATACGTTTACCTGTATCTTGCATCGTACTAATAGTTGGCTTTTGGGATTTAGAATTATTTAAGGCTTCCATCCGGGCCATACACCATTTATTCTTCTGCACTTAAAAACATGGTCGCTCCAATGCTAAAACGCAGGCCAGTAAGGGGAATATTATCATGACTGACTCGTACCTGGCCATATTGGAAACATATTTCACCGAAAATATTATAATTTTTACTAAAGTACAATTCAACCCCGGATATAATATCAGGCAGCAAACAAACTTCGGTTACCCGTAAAAAATCTCTGGCCGCCGTGATGGTAGCCATACTCACTCCTCCACCACCATAAACAGTAATTGTATCAGACCGTTTGAGCGGGGACAATATGGAAATCGATAAATAGGTGAAATTAAAATTCGTTGTAGCCGTGAAAGGCAATCTGATGCTATTGAAATATCTTCGATAATTATAACGGGCATTAAACACCAGGCCCGGACCGATTTCCAGTATCTTATGCCGGGCGAATAATTCATAGCCACCCCCTATCCCAAAACGGCTGTTATACAGGTCGGAAGAAAAAAAGGCCGGATAGTTCAAGGTACCTGCCACCCCCAGGCCAGTTTGGGCCTGAATCGGAGCAATCAGCAAGCCAAGTATCAAGATAATTATAAATTTTCCGGTGGACATTATCTCTCTCATAGTAAGATGAACCATGTGATTGTAATACAGGAATATAAAAAAAATTGATTGAAAGGTCATAAATATTCTTAATGTATCACGAAAATTAATAACAAATAATGTCTTAAAGTCCTCAATTATTATACATCATATTTTTTTATTCCTCATTTTGTGGCATGCTTTTTGTTCAAATAAATTTACATTTCAACACAGTAATAAACAGATATTCATAGATATGTTTAAAGATTAATGGGAAATACCTATTCAAAAATTCACCTGCAATTTATCTTTGCAGTTAAAAACAGAAATTCATTGATTAACAAAAAATGGAGTGATCAATTATATAAATATATTACTGGTATTATTTATAATAATGGACATAAACTCCTTGCGATCAACGGTGTTTCTAATCACATTCATATTTTTATTGGATATAATGAAAATCAATTGATCCCGGAATTGATGCAGGATGTAAAGGGCTGCTCGTCTAAGTGGGTCAATTCAAATAATTTTTTGAATGGCAAATTTAATTGGCAGGAAGGATACGGGGTTTTTTCATATTCACACTCACAGATTAATCAGGTTATAAAATACATAATGAATCAGGAACAACATCATAAGAAGAAAACATTTCAGGATAAATATATTGAATTTTCAAAGAGATATAATGTCCCGTTTGATAAAAGATATATATTAAAAGATGTTTGATTCGTCATTCCGTCCCTGGCGGGACGGAAGAATGGTGGCGGATTCGTTCATTCTACAAATATTTTGTCCCTAAAGGGACAAATATATTTATCAGATCATACAGGTCTCTTTCAGAACTAATTACTAAATTATCAATTGAATTTTCATGTCCCGTCAGGGACATGATATTTGTAGAAAACCATGTGCAATAATATGTTCCGTCCCTGACGGGACGGAAGAATGGTGGCGGATTCGTTCATTCTACAAATATTTTGTCCCTAAAGGGACAAATATATTTATCAGATCATACAGGTCTCTTTCAGAACTAATTACTAAATTATCAATTGAATTTTCATGTCCCGTCAGGGACATGATATTTGTAGAAATATATACAAACCAATAAAATAGTCGTCCCGTTAGGGACGAAACATAATCACTCTTTATCGATCGTGGCGGAAATTTCTCTGGGACAGGAAATGCTCCAGGATATATATCCTGGATATCTCTTCGGCACTGTTAAGGACATATGGACTCAGGGACTAAGGTACTCAGGTACTTTGAACAATTCTTTCTTGTTATTCGTTAATTATATAAATTAAAATATATCAATATATTCGCAGGTGCAGATGAAAACACAATTAATCATTTCATTCCTGGTCCTGTCATTAATAACACCATACTTACAAGCCGATGACTGGTATCGACTATCCGGTAAATATTCCACCGTGGAATACGAACCAGCTTTGGAATCAATTGCCGATTCCATCCTGAAAATCGCCGACAATTCCATTCCGACCATCTGCAAGCTCGTCGGCGTTCCGCTGGAATCGTACCAGAAAAAAAAGGCCAGAATTATCGTTACTGATGTACTGGATGTCTCCAATGGTTTCGCTATTGAGAATACGGTGGTTATTTTCAGTTTATCTTCAGACTACCTCACCTCCTGGACTGGAAATCAGACCTGGTATATCCAGGTTTTGAATCATGAATTGGTCCATCTGGTTAACTTTCGCAAATTACACCGTACCGTCAACATCTTTGGAACCGTCAGTTATATTACTGTGCCCAACTGGTTGTGGGAAGGCCTGGCTCAGTATTTTTCCGAATCATGGAATGCTTACCGGGGTGATCTGTATCTGAAAAGAACTTTGTTGGAAGGAAAATTAGACCTGGATGACCTGAAATCTTCGACAGATTACCGGTTAATGTACGCAACCGCCCATGCTTTCACCCGTTATCTGGCTGATCAATTTGGGGATTCATCCTTCATTAAACTTCTTTCCTATAAAGAAAGTGGATTCTTTTACGATTTCGAAGCCGCATTTAAAGATACCTACAAGGAATCAGTACCGGTCGTGTTTAAACGTTTTCTGCGGCACATAATCCTCTTTTATGGAGATAAATATGCCAACTATACCCAAAAAGATATGGGTCAAAAGTTACCCGACTTCGGATACCAGACTGAACAGATAATTCCGCTCTCCTCTGCTGACTCCACCTATCTGGTCTCGGCCAGACTCAGCCGGAATCATCTTTATCTCAGCGCCGTCATGACCAGACTAAGAAAAGACAAATTTCAAATTGTCGAAAAACTCTTTAATGATCATCAAACTGAACTGGTACTCAGTCCGGATCAAAATTTAATCGCCTACGGCCGATACCACCTGGGTCAACATAATAACCTGGAAACCCTTGCTTTTGACTGGTATGTCTTCAACCACAAAACCGGCAAGAAAAAAAGGATTATGGCTAACATCCATGCCCGTCAGGCAGTATTTGCTACTAATGATGACCTGATTTTAATTGAGACCCAGCCGGATGCTTCTGTGCTCAGGCGGATTAATTTACAAAACGGTCGTTTGGCCGAAATCTACCGTTGTTCGATGCCCTTGGGACAAATTACCAAATTAACTGCAGATAACTACCTGCTGGAGGCACAGCGCCCTAATGGGAATCGCGATCTGTTCCTGCTGAACAAAAGTGGACTTACCGCAGTAACCGATGATTCAGTGGATGACCGCCGACCGGCAGTAATGGATGATTCACTATTTTATTTTAATCGCATTATCGGCGATAAAACCGTTTTGTGCAGATATAACCTGCGGCAAGAAAAGTACGATCTGTTGCTGAACGATCAGTTTGATTACTGGGTACACGACTTCGATCCGCGCAGCAATTCCCTGTTTTTATCTTCCTGGCAGTTCTCCGACCGCCGTGACTTTTTTAAAAGACATATTGATAGTTTACCGGCACTTAGTCCTGAAGCTGGAATAGTCCCGATTAACGAGTTATATTCCCGCTGGACCAGAAAGGTCCCTGCACCAAATCTTTTGAGTCAGCCCGATAGCTCTCAAAGCCAGGTTCAATTTACCGCTACTAAGAAAAGAGGAGTATCACCCTATTTCCCGATGATCCACGGTTTTTCATTCGTTCTGCCGGTATTTGATGATCAATATAAAACCGGTATTTACGGCAGCACGATCTGGCTTGAAGTCCTGCGCCGTCAAATGCTCTGGGGGATGTTTCTTATTTATCCTGCTGATCTGGACCGCTCGTTAATAATATTCAACCACTTTTTAACCTGGCAGAATATGTATATTTCCAGTTTCTACTATCATGGCCCGGTTATTTTTAATACGGATAAAGATACTCAGTTCAAGTTGGACCGCGATTACCTGGCCCTGGAAATCAGCAGACTTATTTTTCTACAAGGAAATAATCGTTACAGTATCAGCCCTTCCCTGGCTTTGAGTTGGGAACGTTATGATCCAAGCGAAGCCCTACCAGCGGCAGGTGAAGACATGGCAATCCAGGATCCCGAACAGTATACCATGAGCCGGATCGGTATGCGTTATGAATATCATTTACCAACCAGGTTATATCCATTGCTGGCTGAAAAAAAAATAGGCGGCTATTTTTATTTTCACCAATCCCTCCAACCACATCTTAAGTTTCAGATTCAGGATCTGGGACTGGAAGCTGCCACTGATTTATTCCTGTCCAATCTGGGTTTACATACCCGCATTCATTACCTGAAAAACACCGGTGATAATCCTCCCTTTCAGATTCTGGGTATCGACCGTTTTTATCAATATGATTTTCCCCGTGACCTTGGCTACACCCGTCCGATACGCGGAATCAACCGGGATATCAGTGGCCGGGAACTATGTTGGACCTCAAATGAACTCATTCTTTACCTGATGGAGCATACCCCCTTCGTATTGTTGATCCTGCCGGTAGAAAACTTAGCTGTACACGGTTATGTAGATTATGCCTGGTTGAAAAACATACAGATCCAGGAAATTTACAGTTATGGTACCGAAATAACCTTCGGGTCAACTTATCTGCGCCTGGGCGCGGGTTATGCCTGGAGTAAATTACCCGGCGAACAGATGGACCAAACCATTTATATGAAAGTTGGCCTTTCCATGCCTATGGTCAGTGCGCAATACCGTAAGGTTATAGGATTACCCGAATGATGCCTCCGGTGACCTAAAGGCAGATAAATATAATCTTTTAAATCTTTAATATTTCATGAGTTGAACTCTTTTCCTAAATTCAGAAAATATTAGTAATATTGTGAAGATGTTGAGATTGCTTCGTGCCGATTAATCGGCACTCGCATTGACGGACGCCAGGGATTGTCATTGCGAGGAGTCCCGATAGCAATCGGGACGACGAAGCAATCTATAAGATGATGAAGCAGGATATGAAAAACCAGCACTATAATAAATATTCAATAATCGTTCCTTCCTTTAATCGCCAGGAAGAATTGGTCGAACTTCTTGCTGCTATGAAAACCCTTGATTTTCCTCGGGAAAAGTATGAAGTGATTATTGTCGATGACGGATCAAGAGATCAAACCCTGCCCTTTCTGCGAGAATTTAAAAATCAGGCTATCTTTGACTTTAAATTTTATACCCAAAAGAATTTGGGACCAGGTGCGGCCCGCAATACGGGTATGAAACAGGCCAAGGGAGATTTTTTTCTGTTTATTGATTCCGACTGTTATGTTCCTGCACATTGGTTAAAGGAGATTGATGCCCAGATTAATCGACAACTGGCCGACGCCTGTGGTGGACCGGATTCCTACCATCAGGACTTTTCGCCTTTACTCAAAGCGATTAATTATTCAATGACCTCTTTTTTAAGTACCGGTGGCCTGCGCGGCAGAAAAGGAAAAAAATTAGCAAAATTCTATCCCCGTTCATTTAACATGGGCTTGAGCCGGGATCTTTGGCAAAAAATCGGCGGTTTTGGTTCACTGCGTCATGGTCAGGATATTGAGTTCAGTAATCGTATTATTAAAAGCGGCGCCCGGGTGATCTATATCGCCGATGCCTTTGTATATCACAAACGCCGGACCACTTTGCGGCGTTTTTATCGTCAGGTTTATAATTGGGGAGTGGCCAGAGTCAATCTCTATAAAATCGATCACACCATGCTGGAACCGCTGCATGCGCTGCCGGCCCTGGTAACTCTTATCTTCCTAGGCACTTGCCTGCTGGCCATTTTTTTTTCGCCCTTTCGTATTCTGTTGCTATGCGGACTTGGACTTCTGTTGTTGGTCATACTCTATTCCATGTTTGATGCACTCAGAAAGTACCACGACATAAGACCGGCCCTGCTTTTACCGTTGATTATGCCCGCCCAGGTCATCGGCTATGGACTGGGTTTTATCAATAATTTTGTCCGCAGGGTGATCCTGGGCAAAAAAGAAAAAGTCGGATTCACCAAAACATATTATAAATAAGGACAGCCATGACTAAAATCAAGAAAATTCCAAATTCCAAAAAGATCAAATCCCAAACGAAAAAACCTGTCTTCGCTTTTAGTTTTAATAACACCACCCAGGATATATTGTTTCTGGTTATCCTGACCGTTATTCTGATCATCCTGTTAATCTGGCACACGGTCCTTTATGCACAGGAGCAGAGGTTTCCACGGCCCGAATTTGAAGGCGGCTACACTTTTCCCACACATCAGTTTCTGAACCAGAGGGGGCCATTATGGGAATACATGGACGTTGCA
>CAYSHN010000190.1:0-6795 GCA_964430815.1 uncultured Calditrichota bacterium
CATGGTTTACGATGATGCCGATTTTGTACAGGGGACGGGTTCGTTGGCCATGAAACCGGTAATCGGAGCATTTCATGGTTATGGCAGTTATGTACAATTCGGTTATACAGTTCCCGCGAGTGAAGGTCCGTGGGATTGGAGTCTCAGTGATTCGCTGAGTCTGTGGTTGAAAGTGCGGGTGGCACCTACCATACCGGCGAATTTTGTTTTACGTGTTAACTTATACGACCAATTGACTACGGGTGGGAATAAGGATAGATATATTTATGAGAATACGGTTGTTCTGGACGCGACGTCGGAATGGATTAACATGAAAATGCCTTTGGTCCAAAAAACCAGTGATGGATCGGTCAATCCTGATAATACCGGATTTGTAATAATACCGAGTAACTGGAATCCCCCACCCTCGAACAATAAGATTCTGGATTTTGATAAGATTGTGGGCTATCAGTTTGATTTTGTCACTACCGGATGGGATCCTGCGGCAAATCTACCTCCCGATTCACTGGAAGTATCGTTTGACAAATTTAACCGGTTTGGATTCAAAGAAACCCCGTTCGTTTACTTTAATGGTAAGGTATTATCCTCGCGCTTGACTTCATGGGTCTGGGGGGGATCATCATTTAGTGTTGAAGAAGATGCCGGTTCAGCTGCAGGAACAAATGCGATGAAATGGGTGCAGGGTGCCGGTTGGACAGGATTTGGTTTTGATATTAATCCTGCTGACAATATGCTAGCGGTCTGGGCCACTGATTCGATTAAATTCAGGATGAAAGCCCAGGAAGGTACCGGTAACATGCGCATTCAGTTCGAAGATGGTACGGCTAAGAAGGGTACGGTCTTTTCACCCGTAGCCGATAATGAATGGCATAAATATGCTTTTAAATTAAGTGAAATGGTATATCAGGATGGGACCTCAAACTTTGATTCAACGCATGTATCGAAGCTTGGTCTTATGGCCGAGAACAGTGGAATTGCCGGTAAAGAAATATATATCGACTATCTGTGGACCGGGAATCCTGTAATCGATGTAGCCCCGCCGGCGAAGGTACAAAATTTCGTTGTAATCCCCGATGCTAATAACGCCTATAATTTAATTGCCTGGACTGAACTGGCCAACGAGACGAATGAATCGTACCTGGTCTACGTCTGCGATAATCCAATCACTGAGGTCGAAAATCCGCAGGTCGAACGCCTGATCACCCTTGGTGAAGGTGAAGGGAGTACGATCCATTATCCACGCTATCCTCTGGTTGATACAGAAGTCAACTTATATTATGCAATCCAGGCGCAGGATGAAGCCGGAAACGTAGGACCGATAACCACGGCTGGTCCGATTACTTGCGATGCTACCGGTATCGCTACATTTTCCCAGACCCTGCCCACAGATCTGGTTATCGATGGCGATGTACCGGAATGGGAGTTGAGTGGTATCAAACCCTACGTCCTCAAAAAATCAAATACCATGACTACTTTTGTCAGCACAGGAGTGGTGACCGATGATGCCGATATGACAGCCACGGTATATCTGGCTATGGACGATACCTATTTGTATATCGCCGGCAGTATCATGGATGATTCCTATGAATTTACCACCGGCAATTGGTGGGAACAGGATGCCCTGGAGGTTTTTATCGGATTATATAATTCTGTCGGTACCAAGCACACTGCATTTATGCGTGGTGCTCAGCCTGATTATAAACTTATTCTCAAAACTGATGCATTTGCTCGCGAACCATCCATGAAAACAATTGCACTACCGGGAACGGAATTTTACTCATTCCAGGATTGGGGTGGAGGCGAATATGCATATGAAGCCAAGATTCCCTTTGATTCCCTGCGACTGGCCGGAGATGTTCTGTTTGTACCTGAACGCGGGATGCGCATACCTCTGGAAATAACCATGCATGACCGTGATAACAGTGCTTCCGAGGGAAACCTGGTGATGAGTCCTTATAATACCGACAATGCTCATTTAACTCCATCAGTATGGTCACATACCTGGGTTGGCGATACCGTGAGTACGGGAGTTATCGGCGATGATAATTCTGTTTTGAATTCATACGAACTCAGACAAAATTATCCCAACCCCTTCAATCCGGTTACGACTATCGAATATGCCATTGTCCGGGCTTCACTGGTGACCCTGGATGTTTATAATGTACTGGGACAGCGGGTCCGAAGCCTGGTCAGCCAGAAACAAACGGCCGGACATTATCAGGTCAGTTTTGATGGTAAAAATCTGGCTTCGGGAGTTTATTTTTATCAGATCAAAGCTGGTGATTTCTCCACCATTAAAAAGATGTTGCTGATAAAGTAAACAGTTTATAATAAGGCGGCTGTTAAGGCCGCCTTATTTTTTCTCAATATTTTCTGTATTTGTATCCTGGCCTTTCGGAAAGCAGGTTGACACCAGATATTGCAAATTATCAGATTTGCCTGTCAGGCCATTGTTGAGAAAGGCAAAATAGAAATTGAATTAATTAAGGAAGCGAGTATGAAAAAACATCAACTGTCTTTATTCATTGTATGTTTGATTGTATTGTTTTTTCAGACTGCCATGGCCCAGACGACCGGGAAGATAGCCGGAGCAGTTTATGATCAGAACACCAAAGAACCGGCGATTGGAGCGAATGTCTTCCTGGAGAACACCGCCCTGGGCACAACCGTCAGTATGGATGGCAGTTTTTTCATTATTAATGTTCCGCCGGGGACATATACCATGATCGTGCAGATGATCGGTTATGAAACCGTCCGGATCGAAGACCTGCGTGTTTCGGTAAACCGGACAGCGTCGGTGGAAACATTTTTGAAACCGGCAGTGGTCGAAGGTTCGGTAATCGTCGTACGGGCGGAAAAAATTGCCACCAAGAAAGATCAGACCAGTTCCATGCGTACGGTTTCCTCCGAGCAGATGGAAATACTGCCCATTGAAAGCATCGGACAGGTGGTAGCTATGCAGGCCGGGGTGGTCAACGGGCATTTCCGCGGCGGCCGCTACAATGAGGTTTCATACCTGGTTGACGGCCTGCCGGTGGATGATAGTTTTAACCGCAGCGGGCGGATGGTCGAGCTGGAAACCAATGCCATTCAAGATCTGGAAGTGATCACCGGAACTTTTAATGCCGAGTACGGCCGGGCTATGAGCGGTATTGTAAATGCGGTAACCCGCGAGGGCGGGACTAAAATTTCAGCTAGTGTTTCGGCAGGTTTTGCCAATTACTTTACATCTCATAAGGATATTTTTCTTGGTCTGAAAGATTCGGAGCTTGATCGGAATAAGGATTACAGTGTCGATCTGAGTGGTCCAATCATTAAAGACAGATTGACCTTTTTTACCAATATCCGCTACCAGGATAATAAAAATCATCTTAATGGTATCCAGCGTTTCAATGTCGGCGACTTTAGTGATTTTTCAGGTGATGATCCGAATTTTTGGATATCAGAACATAGCGGTGATAATAAATATGTGCCGATGAATAATTCCCTGAATCTTTCTTTTATGGGCAAACTGGCTTATAAAATGACAAATAATATAAAATTATCATTGTTGTACACACTTAATGATGATGAATGGCATGGCTACGATCATGCTTTTAAGTATAATCCGGACGGCAGGGCAACTTCCTATCGTAAAACGGATATGTTGTCTTTAGAACTTAATCATATGTTAAACACAAGCGCTTTTTATGAATTCAAACTCTCTTATGTTGAAAATTATAATGGCTGGTATCTATATGAAAACCCCCTGGATGCAAGTTACATACATGATGGATATTTAAGAGGTAACGATTGGACCGGCTTTTATACCGGCGGACAGCAAAAGGGACACAGCGAGCGGACCATGACGGACATCAATGCCAAATTTGATGTTACCTGGCAAATCAATAAGAGTCATAGTATAAAAAGCGGCTGGCAATTCATCAATCATGTGGTGGATAACCGCTGGGAAGAGGTCCGTAATATATATTATGGAACGGATGCTGAAGATGATTTAAGTTTATATATCCCCATCGTATACGCTGATTCGTCACAATATTCGGATATTTACAAAGTGAAGCCCTATGAATTTGTTGCCTATTTGCAGGATAAGATGGAATATCAGGACCTGGTGATAAATCTGGGGCTACGCCTCGATTATTTTGATCCCAATACGGCCTATCCATCTGACCGTAGAAATCCGGCCAACCGTTTGGAATATGCCGATAGTTTGAACCGCATGTCTACTTATCCCAGGGCGGATCAGCAGATTCAATTGAGTCCGCGCTTCGGTCTGGCCTATCAATTAGGCGGCAAAGCTGTATTGCATTTCAGTTATGGACACTTCTTTCAGATGCCGCCCATGGAGAACTTGTACCAGAATCATTCCTTTGATTTGGGATCGGCCGATTATGCCACCACCATGGGTAATTCTCAGTTAAAGGCCCAGAAAACGGTTCAATATGAAATCGGTTTATGGCAGGAAATAATCAAAGATATGGGATTGGAAGTTTCACTTTATTACCGCGACATTTACGATCTGTTGAGTACGAAATTCATCGCCACATACAATCAGGTCATTTATGGCTTGTATACTAATCTGGATTACGGCAACGTGAAAGGATTGGAGGTAAAATATGATTTCCGAGTGGGACCGGTCCCGATAAATATCAATTATACTTTGCAATATACACGCGGTAATTCTGATACTCCACTGCAAAATTTCAACCGGGCCGGTAATAATGCCGATCCGGTTAATGTTCTAATTCCCATGAGCTGGGATCAGCGCCATACGCTGAATGCGACGGTGGGTTATTATCAGCAGAATTACGGTGCAACCCTGACCGGGTACTATAATTCAGGTTCACCGTACACCTGGAGTTCCATTACCGAGAATATACAAACCTATATTAATTTATTGCCTAATAACGATTACCGTCCCAGCCGTATTTCGCTGGACCTCAATGCCTATTATGATTTTAATCTTTACAAAAATTTCAGAGGGCGCCTGAGCCTGCTGGTTTATAATTTACTGGATCGACTGAATGAAGAATGGGTGAATTCGCAAACCGGTCGTGCTTATACGGCAATTGTACAGGAAGTAAATCTGGCCGGCCATCGCAGCGATTTCAATACCTATTACGACCGGATTCATAATCCATCGATGTATTCCTCACCCAGGATGATCAAACTCCTGATGAGTGTCTCATTTAATTAAAAGATAAGGTATGCACGAGATTAGGATATAAAAATTATCGAAGGAGTTTTTAAAATATGACTCATAAAATGTGGATCTTTATGTGGCTGCTGGCTTTGTTGCTTTTTTTGCCGGCTCATGTATGGGCCCAGGGAAGTCCCTATACCGGTCCCGATGATCCTGCCGGTGACGATGCGGCCATCCGGGAGGGTTACATGAACGGTAACCGCATTTTTCTTTATTATCAAAATACCACGGAACTGGCCTATTGGATCTCTGGGGTCGTGGATCCACTCTGGTCTCGCTGGCCTAATGGTCCTGAAGGTGAGCGCATGCTGGAAGGGGTGGGTTTGTTAATAGGGGCCAAGGTTTACGTGGTGGAAAATGATACAATACCAGTAACTGACCCGGTTGATATTCAGCGAGGATATACTGTTATCAATGGCCAGGTCAGGAATATTGTACCCTTATATTATCTGCAAACCAGTTACCGGGAAGAAATGGATACAGCACCCGGTGGATTCCCCAATTGGGGACTTTACCCGGTGTTCGGTTATTTTAATGAAACCAGTGAACGCCCGGCTATCAGTAATGATACTCTTTCTTGGCCAGTAGGCGGCTGGCCGTCTACCGGTAGTGAATTGAAATGGCCCGGTGAATGGAACGGGCGCTTTGGACGCGGTGTATTTAAAGCCGATCTGGAAACCTATTTTGTGGACAACGATGCCCAGGATCAGGAGTATCTCGGTGCTGAAGACCTGACTAAATACTATCCCCGCCCCGGCGTACGAATCGGTTATAAAAGAGAATCCACCATCCAGAATGGCCTGCCCTGGGGCGGTATCGGCATAAGAGTTTCACAGCGGGGTTTTCAATGGAATAATCCCCAGGCCCGTGATGCTATCTTCTGGGAATATTCTATTGCCAATATATCCGATTATGATCTGACCGAAGTTGCCTTTGGTTACTGGGTCGATAACGGGATCGGTGGGGATCTGGCTGATGACGAGCTCGGCTATTTTGACCGGGATATCGATATGGCTTATTCCTGGGATTATAACGGCATTGGCCGTGGCGGAATTACCACTGGTACGATGGGTTTTGCCTACCTGGAGAGTCCCGGACTTGGTTACGATGGAAATGATAATGATAATGATGGACTTACCGATGAACGAAGAAATAATGACGCCGGAGTCATAGTTGGTCCAACCGGGACCATAACCAACCTTGAGCGTTTTCTGGAAGTATATAAATTAAAACTGGAAGAACTGAAAGATCATTATCAGGGGGATGAAGATCAGGACTGGCAAAATGGAATCGACCTGAACAGCAATGGTGTATATGCAGTTAACATCGGTCAGGATGCACCACTCTGGATTTTAGAAGAAGGTGAGGATGCCGGGGATGATGTCGGTTTAGATGGTGTAGGTCCGACCGAATTGAATTATAATGGACCCGATGAAGGAGAAGGGAACGGCAAGCCGGATTTTAGAATTGGTACCGGTTGCGAACCCAACTTTAATACCACCGATGTAACCGAATCAGATATGGTAGGATTGACTTCATTCCGGCTTTTTCCTGTGCCCTCTCTTCGACCCTCCCATCCTCGGCATGGCCTT
>CAYSHN010000191.1:0-6773 GCA_964430815.1 uncultured Calditrichota bacterium
TCATGTATATGGTGTATTTATTATCTCTGACCTTATGTTCAAATCTGCTGGCGCAGGAACCCGGAGATGAAATAGACCCATTAATGGGCAGTTATATCCTGGGTAATTCCGCTGAAATAATCATGCAATGTGCACCGACCTCCGGAGACCTCGGTTGGGGAATGTTTGATTACAGCAGAAATCCTGCTGCAATAACACATGAATTTGGTATAGGAAATACAGATTCGCTGGCGGAGATTGCAGGTGGTAAAGCCATGGATATCACCAGTGGCGATTTAAACGGTGATATGTATGACGACATTATTGCAGCATGGGAGTGTGCCAATCATTCCATTGCTATTTGTATTCCCGGGATGATTAAGGACAGCCTGAGCTGGACAAGCAGTAATATTACTATCATAGATTCTGTTCTCAGTTCCAGGATTCGCTTATTTACCGGAGATTTTGATCGGGATCGTCAAAAGGAGTTTGTTTTGGCCTATCATGGTCTGGATGGAAATGTACACATTGCTCTTTATCAAACAGACACTCTGCTGATATTAGAGAAACTAACTGAGATTGCTGATTTTTCACTGGGTTCCAGTACGCTTTTTGATCTTACTGCCGGTGATTTTGATTATGACGGATTAGATGAGATTGTGCTGATACAATATATTGCTTCAGATTATATTGGTAATGCCAATTATAGATTGAGATCCAACGTTAAAGTCTATGATTATGATGTGCAAGGTCAACAGTTTATTTCCTGTAATACCAATGAAATTTCAGTAATTAATTATTTTGATGCAAATGATGTAGCATCATCGGTGCCAAGATTGGTGATTGCTGCCGGAAATTTTGACGGTGACGCCCAGGAAGAGGTAGCATATGGTTATGAAGTTGATTTTACTTTTCATCAGATCATGTGGTATTACACAGCTATTTATAATCGTGTAAGTAATTTCAACATTGATCCTTCCTTAAATTCTGTTTCTTATGATGAGAACAGAAAAGGTGAAATAAGTTATTGGCCTATAAATAACAGTTCTCAATATTTTACCGCCGGGTTTTCAACGTCAATAGACTGTCATGACCTGAATAGGGACGGCATCGATGAGGTGATCGGATTTGGCAGCCGTAATCTGGCTGTCTTTACCATAGGTGAAAACCTTTCATTGAACAGGGTAGCGCAAATCAATGCCAACTCAAAATATGGTTTTGAAAATTGTCACCATCTGCTGGCCGTAACCGATCTTGATGCGGATACAACAGCAGCGCAGGGCGGTAAATGGACTCCGGAAATAGTCTATCTTGATTTTACCAATACAAATATTGACAACCCTGGGATGGCCCGAATCTGGGTACACCAACCGATCATTAATGAATCGGGTAGTATTACTGGTCTTTCAAGCCCGGCAATGCTAACGACAGAAGTTGATGGCAATTACCTGCCTTCATGTGTAATAGCTCTGGGCGACTTTGACGGCGACGCGGTACGGTTGGGCAAACCCAGGTTATTTACTAAAAGTTCCGTTGTTCAACCTACGGTTATCCTGAATGCCCCCCCGGTACACTATGATATCATCAACGATACCACATATGATGTATGTTTCAGTTATAATGAAAATGATCCTGAATTTGTCTCTTCCTACGAATATACGAGTAGTTCCGATAAACAGGTGGAAACAGAAGTTCATGGCGATTGGGGTATCTCGGCCAGTCTTTCGGTAGGCGGGAGTTTTTTAGGTATAGGGGCAAAGACTACCCTGACAACAAAATATGGAGAAGGATTTTCTAAATCCGCATTGAACAGGCATACGATGGTCATAGAACAAATAGCATATGCCCGGGTGGATGATGAAATTTATGCCACGATCACTGATTACAGTTTCTGGGAATATCCGGTTTATTTTAAGGGGGAACATTATGGCTATGTTCTGGCCGCCATACCCTATTTTAAAGGGAACAACTGGTTCCCTAGCAAAAGCTGGACCGGAATTTCTCATATACCAAACCATGAAGTAGGTAATATTTTATCTTACCCGAATTATTCAAACGTAATTTATAATCCTGACCTGGACCAGTTACTATATGACTTTGGTACGTGTGAATTACATGGTACCTCTGAAAACCATATGGCATTAACATACACCGAGTTTACTTCTATCAGTGATCAAACTTCCTGGGATTTCGGTATGTCTGTCAACACTGAAGTATGGGGCTGGGGTGTATCACTGAGTACGGAAGCGCATTATGATAAAGGCGAGATCAATACGCATACAACAAGTATTTCGGATCAATTTAAGATAACCATAGATATGTATGATATTGATACTCAAATCGGTGAAGTGAACTATAAGGTCCGCCCCTATGCCTACCGATCTCAAAATGGTGCTATTGTTATTGATTATAATGTTGAAGTACTGGAAGCCGCTCCCGGTGACCCTGTTACCTGGTGGCAAAGCCATTACAGTGATTATGCTGATCCTGCTTTCATTTTACCCTGGCTTTATGATCCGGAAAAAGGTTATACACTCGAGGAAGAAGCCAAACGTTATTTGACCAAAGAGATCACATTCAATCCTGCGGAACCACAACCCGGCGATACAGTTAAAATCAGAGCAAGAATACATAATTACAGTTTAATTGATACGGATAATCCTGTGACGGTTCGTTTTTATTCAGGGGACCCGGATAATGGCGGTACTGCTATGGTAAGTATTTATGGAGAGACAGAAGTAACAACACCAGCCATTATATCAAGCCAGGATGTAGCGTATGTCGAGATGTATTGGGAAGTACCTGCTGAGATCGCCGAGTATACCAGGATATATGCTGTAATTGATCCGCAGAACAATATAACCGAAACACACGAAAATAATAATAAAGGTTTTGTTACGCTATCCTTATGGACCCCTTCGTCAATAGAACAATTTACCTCTGACGAAATACCCGGCCAATTCAGGTTATACCAAAATTACCCTAATCCGTTTAATCCTTCTACTAAAATTAAGTTCAATTTACCAAAGGCAACCAGGGTTAAAATTGATTTGTTTAATGTACTTGGCCAGAAGGTTCAAACTATCATAGATAAACATATGAAAGATGGTACACATATCGTAGAATTTACCGCCAACCATCTACCCAGTGGTATGTATTTTTACAGGATTGAAGCTGGTGATTATAGCTCTATAAAAAAATGTTTACTTTTAAAATAGTATCAATTGACCCTCAACATTCTGAAAAGGAACCAGGATATTATGTTTTAGAAAAAACGTAGGCAAATGTGACGATCATCAGAGTTCTGTGGGACCCGTTCGACTCTCCCGCCGCAGACGGCGGGATCGTTCACGACAAGCCCCATCCGTCCCGCTGGTAACAGCCCCCCTTGTGGGGGCTTTGTATATTTATAAACTCACGCAGGAAGTTGTTCCACCGGTCACGCCGGCAGGGATCAGTTACGCCAGTTGGCGAATCCGCCTTCTGGCGAACCCAGCGGCTGACTGGTGGAAAGTCTCGTCCGGACCGCTGAAAAACCTATTGTTATTATAGCTTATACAGTAGGGTTTTTATTTTTAGTGAAGTTACAGTAACAGAATTGCTCTACATATTATATATTTATTAATAACTATATATGCCCATGGTGACGCCAGAAATATCATGGTAAGTGATAATGCCAACCAACAGTGGTGATCTCAAATGAGTTACTCAGTAAAAAATTCTTGCATATACACTTTTTTTTTAACATTTTAATTGTATGAAGACCCTTGATGACATAAAAAAAATAATTCGTGAGAATTTACAAAATCTAAGAGTAGAATATAATGTTCAAACTATTGAAATCTTTGGATCTTATACCAGGAATTCACAATCAAGCCAAAGTGATCTTGATCTATTAGTAACTTTTAATAAAGCACCCAGTTTACTCAAATATATAGCACTTGAAAATTATTTATCACGGATTCTGGGCTTGCCTGTTGATCTGGTGATGAAAAAATCCTTAAAACCTCAATTGAGAGAATATATTTTAAGTAATGTTCATCCCATATGAGTCCAAATCGTACCTTCCTACATCATTTGACAGATATAGCAGATGCAATTTTAAAAATGAAGAGTTTCATTAAAGATGTTAGGTATGAACAATTCTTAAAAGATGATAAAACTCAATTTGCAGTCATCAGAGCTCTTGAAATAATTGGGGAAGCCGCGAGACAAATACCCGAAGACATAAAGAATCAATATTCCGACTTACCATGGCAAGAAATTGTAAAAATGCGGGATAAATTGATTCATCATTATTATGGAATTGATCTTGAAGTTGTATGGAATACGGTAAGTCAAGACCTTAACGATCTTGAAAAAGTAATTCAAGAGATTCTCTCCAAACATAATTAATAATTTCCATTTTGTCACATAACGACATGTTCCAAAGGAGACCTGAAAGAGGAACATGATGGAAAAGTGTGCATTTTGGCGGTGCTTGTTAGCAGAACAATTAGATTGAAGATTTACTTATGAAAAGTAGACACTCTAACAATCATCAGAGTTCTGTGGGACCCCCATCCGCCCTGCTGAAAAACCCATTGTTTAGCATATGTATAGTGGATCTTTTTGTTTCAGGGTAAAGTTATAGTAATGGTCTGCATTCTGATGTGAATAAAAGGTTCAAGCGCTCCCAAGGGGATGCTACCTCTATCATTGTGAGTGGTAATCTGTTATCTTCTGAGTAAGATTCTTTTAATGCAGATGTTTTTATAAGAAGGGAGGTTATTATTCTATGTCTTTATACTTCTTTAAATTCTCTTCATACAATTGCTTATGTTTTTCTAAGATCTCTTGAAAACGTGAATCGGAGCGGAGATTATCAAACAAGGGATGATTTTTAAACCTAAGATACCATGACTCTTCCATTTTTTTTGCTCTTTCATAGTCTTCATTCAAATACTGTATAAATTCATCATACATTCCAAAATGATTATACAACCTCATAATTAGAAAATCTGTCCTGACACTCCGGTCAGGTTTCGAATAGGCTTTAAATGCCTTCTCTTTTTCACCGTTAACTGCATATTGTAATGATCTTAGAAATATAATGTAGGCGGAATCTGAATTAACTTTTTCATGTCTTAAACTAATTTCCATAAATTGATTGTAATTTTTCATGTCATACGATAGAAGTGCATAATAATATAGAGTATAAACATCATTTGCATCGATCTCTAGTGCCTTTTTAAAATAAATCTCTGCTTCGTTAAATTGTCCCATCTCGGTATAAATATTTGCCAGATAATTATATGGCAGTATATAAAGAGGATCTAATTCCTTTAATTTATTATAGTATTTAATACTTTGATCATATAGACCCCTGCAATAAAAAAATGCAGCAAAGCTAACATTGTTGCATATATTGTTTATATCTAATTCAACGCTCCTTCTAATATATTGATGCGCTTTTCCTATTTCTCCCTTTGCATGATAAATTAATCCCTTAACTCGAATAACCTCCGCTGAATTAGAGTCTAAACTAGATGCAATCCGAATAAGTTGTTCCTGTAATTTTAAGTACTTATCTTTATCTTCAGCGGTTAGTGCTTTATAATTGTAATAGGTATTATAAAGATCAGCTAATTCTGCATAAGACTGAACATAATTTGAATCGAGTTCTATAGCTTTTAAGAACATTTTTTCTGAAGTAGCAAAATCTTCCATATGTTGAGAAAGAAGAAATTTTGTCCCGTGATAATATTTACCTTTCAGGTAGTACTCATAAGCCTCAGTATTAGTCGGTCTTTTAGTCTTAATCTTTTCCTCTTCCTCTCCGGATAGTTTTGTCAATAATATACTGGTAATTGTTTTAGCAATGTCATCTTGAACATCTAAAATATCGTCTAATTCACGATCATAGTCATTGGCCCAGAGATGATAATCATCATCAGCTTTTATTAATTGTACGGTAACCCTTACCCGCTTTTCTACTTTTCTGATACTGCCTTCCATGAGATAATCTACGTGTAGCTCTTTTGCGATTTGGGGAATGGTTTTTGTAGTATTTTTAAAATGCATAACCGAACTACGACCCCTGACTCTTAGTTTTTGCAGTCTACTCAGATTGGTAGTAATCTGCTCGGTCATACCGTCGCAAAAATATTCCTGGTCTTGGTTTGGACTCAGGTCAGCGAACGGGAGCACGGCAATGGATTTTTCCAGGACGGGAATTGATCTTGGTATTAAGAATAGGCAGCAGATAGCAATCACGGTCAGAATCAAGATAGAAATTCCTAGATACAGAGGAATCTTTGTTTTTTTCTTTTTTACGACTAAGATTCCAGCTATTTTTTGCTGCAAAGCTTTAAGATCAGTAATGATCTCATCTGCTTGCTGATAGCGCTTGGACTTTTCCTTCTCCAAACACCGATCGATTATTTTCTCTAACTCCGGTTGTACCTCCGGTCTTACCGATCTGATCTTAGGAGGATTCTCATTCAATATAACATAACTCACCGCTGCCTCATATTCCCCCACAAAAGGTAAATGTGAAGTCAGCAGTTCATATAATACCACTCCCAGTGAAAAAATATCCGAGCGCTGATCTACTTCTTCACCACGGATCTGCTCAGGAGACATATAAGATAAGGTTCCCAAGGTGCTGCCGGTTTTAGTTTTATGTATGGTTCCCCGCAGTTTGGCTAAACCAAAATCGGTGAGTTTGATCTTCCCCTCCTCAGTCAGCAGGATATTATCGGTCTTCACATCCCGGTGAATAATCTGATGACGGTGGGCATGAGCCAAACCCT
>CAYSHN010000192.1:0-6765 GCA_964430815.1 uncultured Calditrichota bacterium
ATCGCGTCTTTACATGGATATGCATAATTTGGTCAAATTTTATTGTTGCGGATAGGGTGGAATCGGCGGGATCGTTTTCTCTTTGGTTTTTAATTCTTCCATAATTACTTCAATCGCTTTATTCAATTGCTGATCAATGCCGGCATATTCCTGAGCCGGATCATTATCAACGTAAATATCGGGTTCCACTCCGGTTCCTTCTATGATCCAACTTTTACCATCAGTGCCAAAAGGTGCGAACTCGGGTTTATTTAAAAATCCACCGTCCAGCAGGGGTAAGGTTCCACGAATTCCAACAACACCGCCCCAGGTGCGTTTACCAATCACCTTACCCATATTGTATTTTTTAAAACGATAGGTAACAATATCACCGTCAGACGCTGAGAATTCATCGGCCAGCATGACCTGGGGCCCATATAACATTCCTCCCGGATCGGTACCCGGAGCGGTGTTTCGTGCAAATTCGAACATAACAATTTCACGGCGTAATCGTTCAATAATCATCGCCGATACACTGCCACCACCATTACCACGTACATCGATAATCAAAGCCTTTTTACGGAGTTGAGGATAGTAATGTTTAACAAATTCATTTAATCCGCTCACACCCATATCAGGAATATGGATGTAGCCGACCTTACCATTACTGGCCTGATCAACCTTTTCGATATTGGATTGCACCCAGTCATAGTAATACAGATCACTTTCATCAGCGCTAGGTTCTATCAGTACTTCTCTGGCCCCGGCAGCTTTAGGTACTGAATTCAGGGTTAGAGTCACCTGTTTTCCAGTGGTATTAACCAGTGCAGAATAGATGTTGGTCAAGGTATTGGTCGCCTGACCATTGATGCTGATTATATAATCTCCTGCTTTGGCATTGACTCCAATCGCGGTTAAAGGTGAACGTAAGGCCTGGTCCCAATTTTGACCGGGAAGGATTTTCTCGATCTTATAAAAACCGGTTGATACATCCCTGCTTAATACGGCACCCAATAGGCCAGTTTTGATTTTTTTGGGTTCCGGCTTATCCCCACCTCCCACGTAAGTATGACCGGTACTCAGTTCACCGATCATCTCGCCGATCAGGTAGGTCAGGTCGGCACGGTGATTAACATAATTTACCAGGGGCTCATATTTATTATATACTTGAGTCCAATCAACTCCATGCAGATTGGGAGCATAATAAAATTCCCGCATCTGACGCCAGGATTCTTTAAAGATCTGCTGCCATTCCTTTTTGCGGTCCAGCTGAATTTCCATGGCGGAGAGATTTAATGATTCCTTTATTTCAATTTTAGATTTAGGCAGATCGATAATGCTATATTTCTTATCCATTCCCACCAGCATTTTTTTCTGATCCGTAGATATCTCGTAACCGTTGAACTGACCCAGCTCGGTCTCTTTCTGTTCTTTCAGATCATATAAAAATAACAATGGTTTTTCATCTTTGATACTCCGGCGGAGATAATATAAAGCATCACCGACCGAACCCAGACTATAATAATTTGCCGAAGATATCGGCAGATCAGCAATGCGACCGACGATACCATCGAAATCAATTTTTACCGCCGTTTCTTTCTTTTTCTTTTCTTTGGCTTCGTCTTTTTTGTCATCTGTCGTTTTTGTTTCTTCTTTGGTTAATTCGACCTCATCGCTCTTCAATTTAAATGGTGATTCGGTATCTTTGGTCAGAGTCAATAGGTATATACGGGACATATCCAGATAGGCATGGTTGTATTCAGTCTGGCTGAAGACCGGTTTAAAGTCGCGATCGGAAGTAAAGAATATAAATTTACCATCGGAACTGAAAATTGGATTTGCTGAACTGTACCAGCCTTCTGTAACTGCCATAGAT
The DNA here is from genome assembly GCA_964430815.1 of uncultured Calditrichota bacterium. GTDB lineage: Bacteria > Calditrichota > Calditrichia > JAJRVZ01 > JAJRVZ01 > CAVZSQ01. The sequence continues at coordinate 1,856 of CAYSHN010000192.1, forward strand.
TTTTTTGTTTCCAGGGAATAGATGTAGATGCGATTCATTACTTCTAATTCCGGTTTGGCATAGACAATCCATTTACTATCCGGAGACCAGTTATAGTCACTGAATTCCCAGGCTTCAGCCTGGTCGACTTCGCTGATGGCGGCAGTGGAAATGTCAACATACCGAAGACGCAAACGTTTATCAGCCCAGAGTATCTTCTTACTGTCGGGTGACCAATAGATTTGGTACAGGTATGTCTCATTGCTTTGGGTGATCTGCCGGGCAGGAGTTTTTCCGTCCTGAGCCTGGATATAGATTTGATCTTCGCCGCTGGCATCGGAAATAAAAGCGATCCATTTTCCATCGGGTGACCATTTGGAATTGCGTTCGTGCACTGCGGGGGTGGAGGAAATATTACGGGTAACACCGGTTTTAGCAGGTACGGTAAATATATCTCCACGGGCTCCCAAGAGGGCCCTTTTCCCGTCGGGTGATATCTCATAGTTGCTTACTTTATCCGCCACAGACACAATTACACTGCGGCCGGTCGCTAGATCTTCCCGCAAATATACCGGTATCTTAGCCGTTTGTTCAGAAGCCAGGTCAAAAAGATAAATATACCCGCCGTACTCAAAAACTATGGCCTGGTCACCCAGGGAGGGAAACTTTATATCAAAATCCTTGAATGTGGTTAAAGTGCGAGTTTGTTTGTTATTAAGATCGTAGACATATAGATTCATACGTTTATTTTCATCACGGTCTGATAAGAAATATATTTTGTCTCCATGCCACATGGGAATAATATCTGCGGCGGGATTATTGGTGATGTTTTCAATCTTTTTAGTATTAAAATCATAAATCCAGATGTCATCGGTCATACCGCCACGATAACGTTTCCAGGTACGAAATTCCCGGAAGATCCGGTTATAAACCATTTTTTTATCATCAGGTGAAAAAGAACAAAATCCACCCCGCGGCAATGGCAATTGTTGCGATAGACCGCCATCCTGGGAAACAGTAAAAAGGGCACCGTTAAAATCATTATAGGAGTACATCCGTGAACGGAAGACAATAGACTTGTTATCATTTTTCCAGGCCATGACGATATTATTGGGACCCATCCGGTCGGAGACATCATCCCGGCCAAGGGTTGCAGTAAAAGTCAATCGTTCCGGAACACCACCTTCGGCCTGCATCAAATACACCTCAGTATTGCCGTCATATTGTCCGGTAAAAGCAATATTTTTTCCATCAGGCGAAAAACGGGCGAACATTTCGAATCCTTCATGGCTGGTCAATTTGCGGGCCACACCTCCAGTAGCAGGTACGGTATATAAATCACCGGCATAAGTGAATACCAGTTGGTTGCTATGAATAGCAGGGAAACGCAACAAACCCGTTTCGTTCTGCGCGTTAAGTGTGGAGATGAGAATAAAAATCGCGAGCAGATACAAAAATTTCATATAACCTCCTTTATTATATTCCATATTTGTGGTAACCATTGTAAATGTTCCGGTTTCATCAGGCAGGAGCGCAGACAAGTTATCGTATCCTGATTCATCTTAACCTCCGGCCAGTATGGAGCGAGCAGTTGTGCCGGGAAATTAACCAGGGCTAAGTGTAAATTTTTTTTCGCTGCTTTATGAAAGAACAGTCGTGAGCGTTCGGAAATTTCACCCGCATTTGCAGCCCGTGGAGCCCAGATTACTATATCCAATTCCGGTTCAAACAAGGTTAGAAAACGATTGTCACTCTTTAATAACTTAAATAATTTTAAGGCAGCTTCCCGTCCTTTGGCCAGATTGGTAGCAAATTTACCTTCCTTAACCAGAGGAAATAATCGCTGAGTCGCCCATAGCGCGACAGCAGCCGCACCAGGCCGCGAGCATTCCAGACTGATTTCACCCAGATGCAGTTCAGCCGAACTGAAATAGGTATAAGGTGAATCATGTTTATAAAATTCACCGACCTGGGGATTTCTAAACAGTACGCAACCGGCTCCATAAGGTTGCAGACCATGTTTATGCGGATCTATGACCAGAGAATCAACCTGGTCTAATAAATTAAAAGCGGCACGGGTTTCATCGTGCAGGTCTTCGACCAGGGTAAAATATCCGCCATAAGCCGCGTCGGCATGCAAATTAAAATTATATTTATTTTTAAGTTTTAAAATTTCCGGAAGTGGATCAAGCGAACCGCTGGCCGTAGTACCAAGAGTCGCCACCACGGTACCGATTTCCCCACTTTTTAGCAGGTCTTCCAGTTCCTGCAGATCCATCTTCATTCGGGAGTCACATGGTACTGACTGGAATGGTAACTGTAGAACTTCACTGATCCGGCGATGAGTATAGTGTGCCTGTGTGGAAGCCACTATCTTTTTAGCGGGATTCAGTTTTCCGGCTATCCATAATGCTTCCAGGTTGGCCATCGTACCACCGCTGCACAGATGTCCCAGGTGTGTTTTCCAACCAACCAGACCAGCCAGTCCGGCCACCGCCTCCTTTTCCATGGCAGAACTGGCCCGGCCACCATCCAGGGCATGGTTATTGGGGTTAATCCACATCGCCAGCATATAAGCCAGTCTGGCGATGGGATGGGGTGGCTTCAACATCTGTCCAGCGTAGAATGGATGATGATATGGAAAATTGTCCTGCATGCGTTCGGCAACTTCCAATAGAACAGCCAGCATAGATTTTTTATCAAGATCAGATTGTATATACGGCAGACCGCTAAATCCCTGCTCCATTTTTTCGAGTGCTTTAGTCAACAGCGGTAAAGTATCTTTTTCAAATTTCATACATTGTCTCCGAAAATTTTGAATGCAGTTGAATATAAATTGAAAAATGATTTAGTAATAATATTTTTAATACATTGCTCATTGCAACATTGGATCATTGGAAAATCGGATCAGGAATCAATGGATTAATGACTCACTGCACAATGTCTCGAAGCCTATATTTTTCTTTCATCATTAAACAAATTACATTAATATTAATTAGAAATATATTATAAATAGTTGATGACAAACCTTATAGAAAAAATCATTTCTATTCATCCACAGATCAATACACCGGCACTGATACTGGACATGGAACGGATGCAGCTGAATATCCGGAACATGCAGCAGTTGGCTGATAAAAGTAAGAAGCAACTCCGACCGCATATCAAAACACATAAATCCGTTTTAATTGCCAAGCAGCAATTGGCCATGGGGGCAGGCGGGATTACGGTAGCCAAGGTCAGTGAAGCAGAAGTAATGGCCGAAGGGAAGATCAGTGATATTTTTATTGCCAATCAGATTACCCATCCCCGCAAATTAAGAAAACTGCGGCAATTGCATGATGCTATTAATTTATCGGTAGGACTTGATCATCTGCAGCAAATCTATCTATATGCGGCACATTTTACAGATGCCGACCATCCCTTGAATGTACTGATCGAGATAGACTGCGGGTTGCAGCGCTGCGGGGTTGGGATCGGGGATAATCTGCTCGATTTAGCCCATTCTGTTCAAACCCAACCGGGTCTGTACCTGCAGGGTATCTTTACTCATGCCGGGCAGGCTTATGCAGCTAAGAGCAAAGAAGAAATTGTTGCCATTGCTGAACAAGAAGGCAAACTGATGGAAGAAGCTGTACAGTTATTACAAAAGAATCATATCAGCATTAAGACAGTAAGTGTGGGTTCAACCCCCACTGCAGAACACGTTGCCAAGAATCCCGTGGTGACCGAAATCCGTCCGGGAAATTATGTATTTCATGATGGTATTCAACTAGCCCTGGGTACATGTGCAATAGAGAATTGTGCTCTGTTTGTGCTTTCAACGGTTATATCACAACCTGACTCACAGCGGATTATTGTCGATGCTGGCAGCAAAGCATTGCATCTGGATCAGGGCGCTCATGCTACCAAAATACTATTCGGCTTTGGAACCCCGCTCAATCTGGACGGAACCATTAGCCGGGTCTCGGAAGAACATGGTATTATACAATTGAAAAATCCACAACAGATTCCTCTGGGCAGTCCCGTGATCATTCTACCCAATCATGCCTGTGCCGTGGTGAATCTGTTTGATTATTATTATTTGCTGGAAAAGGACGGGAGCTTTGAGTTGTTGAATATTGATGCAAGGGGGAAGAGTCAATAAAGAGGGCACAAAGGCACAGAGGCACAGAGGCACAAAGAGACAAAGGAAGGCACTTAGGCACTAGGGCACTAAGGCACTGAGTGAAAATAAGAGGTCATTGCGAGTCCGCCATCTGGCGGGCGAAGCAATCTCGAATGGTACAGAGATACTAAGAAAAGTATATAAGTCCCTGAAGTTTTTTTACCTATTTACCTGTTAACCTTTTTACCCTGAATATAAATCGTCATTCCCGCTTAGTGTCTGGCACATTTGATCGCATATCAGCAGGAATTTTAAAAAAAAATTTTATAAAAATGGAACTTTTCTAAGTAAAGGATGGTATTAATAATTGTAGTAGCCTCCATACTTGATAAAGGGCAAAGGTAGCCTCTATAACCCTCCCAATTAAAAATTAACCTTTGCCCTTTTTTAATTGTTGAGTCAAATGGATTTATATCAGTCTCATTATTAGTCTGAAATATATACAATGCAGAAATAAATTTATTGTATCTCGGAGTGCGTATTATTAGTTTATCGGCACTTTAAAATTACATTTTATAGAGTATTGAGAAAACTATTGTGAATAAAATTATTGAGATAGATCCGGATCATCCCGGTTTAAGATTGGTAAAAAGAGCCGTAAATATTTTAAAGGATGGCGGAGTAATTTCATATCCAACCGATACGATCTATGGTTTGGGAGCAAATATTGAAATTAAGTCAGCTGTAGAACGTATTTATAAGATAAAAAAGATTTCCAATTATAAATTATTGAGTTTCATCTGCCTGGATATTAAGGATATAT
>CAYSHN010000193.1:0-6745 GCA_964430815.1 uncultured Calditrichota bacterium
TCGGCTACCTCTCGGGCTGAAGCTCCACCTCCGGCTCCCGCTACCCCCCGGCCCTGATAGCGCTGCGCACGCTCATCCACTTTTGCAGCCTCTTCTTGACCACCCATCGTACTTGTATCATCCTCTTTTTCCTCAGATCCTGCTATTGCCTCGTCCGTCACCAATTGTGCCTGGTAAAACTTCTCCAGGTAACGCTGACGCGCCTGCTCATCCATCTTCGCCGTATCATATTTCACCGATGCCAACGAAAAAACCATACTATATACCAAAACCATGGCACCAATTAATATAAAGAAAAACCGCTTATCCAACTCCTGCATAATATGACGCTCAAACTCCGGAGGAAAAACAGATAACTGATAGCCGCCACTCCGCACCGAAGCAGCGCCAGCTGCGCCCTGGGTTCTTGGACTTACATTTTTCTGATCCATCCCAAACCTTTTATTTTTTATTTAAAATTTTTTTCGGATTATTTTATTACTATTGTTCCCTATCAATCTTCATCTTACTGGCTTGTATCGTCAGCAAGCGCATCTTATAAAATTCCGTCTTGCTGCAGGTATACATCACCTTGAACAGGAGCTCAAAAGGAATCTTTTGATCAGCTTGAATGACCACTTCATTGGCAAAAGGCCGCCCCGTCTCGATCTCCAGTTGTTTCTCCTTTCTGGCATATTCCGCCAGTTTGGTCTCTAGCTTCGGTATGTTGATCTGATCTTTTGCGATATCCGATACCCGCATAACCGCCATTTCATTAACCAGTATTATATCTGTGGCTAGCGCAATATTTAATTCCTTCCTCGGCCTCAACTCCCGGTCGGATGACGGTAACTTTAAAGCGTCGCTCTGGGTGGCTAGGGTTCCTCCTGTAGTAAACGACTTGAGTAGAAACAGCAGCAAGATGGTCATCATGTCCATCATCGAATTCATGTTCAGTGATGCATCAACGCTAAGATGATGCTTCTTTGCTTTTGATGGTTGAAATGCCATATCTCTTATACCTCATCTTACATGATTACCTGGCCAAAATTAACCTGTGGAAACAAGGCTAAATAAACACCTTTTTCATCCTTGTATCTGGCCGAAATATCCATAACATCAATAATCGTCTGATAGTCAATATCAGCGCTGGCGGTAATAATGATCGCCTCCTTATCCTTGTACCCCTGCGTAGCGATCAATTTCTTCAATTCAACTAACTTCTTATTCAGGGTTAGAAAATCATATTTACCATTTGCCAAAACTGGAATCGTCGGTCCCGTACCAGTTTCACCGGACATAATGGCTGAAGCCGTGGCCAGGCTGAATCCAGCTTTGGTGATTGCCACTTTCAACCCTAATTTCTTGCCCTGTTCCTGCTGCGGAGTCTGGTCACTACCTGTACTGCCACCACCAGATGTTGGTGGTAAATCGATCTCGATTACCGAGAACTTTACTAGCTCTGCTCCCTGTAGTAATATAGGAATCAGGCAGACCATCAGATTCATAACCGGCCTGATTTCCAGTTCCCCCTGGGTGGGCATCACCGATCGGCGTAAAGAGGGTTTATAGGCCATAGATTAACCTCGATGATATTATATATAGTTTAACGATTACCGGTAATTAAGTTAATTAATTTTACCAGGTGTTCATCCATCTCATCGATGATCCTGGTGGTTTGACTGACCAGATAAGTATAAATGATCAGAGTTGGAATGGCCACAGTCAAACCCCAGATCGTTGTTTGCATGGCCGCGGAAATACCGGCAGCCAGGAAGCGGTTCTTCTCGGCTTCCGGGATACCTTCACTACCGACTGAAGCAAAGGCAACGATCAGACCAAAGATCGTACCCATCAGACCGGTCAGGGTAGCAACGTTAGCCAACATGGATAAATAAGGGGTTCTCTTCTGTAGCTTCGGAATTATTTCCAGGGTGGCTTCATCCACCGCATTCTGGATGGCCCGGAAGTCAAGTGCTTCGCTTTCAATCGCCCGCTTCAGCGCCCGCATTACGACGTATGGCAGCGCCTTGTCTTTGCCTTTATCGCACAAAGCGATGGCCCGGTCCATATTTCCACCGGCAACTAATTTTCTGATTTCAGCCATGAATTTATCGGCATTGACATTCGACTTAACCATGATAAAATAGAAACGTTCAACTGAAATGGCGATACATATTGCACCAAACAAGCCGATTACATACATATACGAAGAACCCAAACTACCCCACAGAAATGAACTACCGAATTCCTTAAGAAACAGTTCCATAAAAATTACCTCCTAATGTGTTTATTGCCCCTAGTATCGAGTTTTTGCTATTGTTTTTTCTATATCTATTCTTTCGATCTGATCATCATTCAGCGGCCGGCCTATTACTATTATTTTTTCTCCCTTGCCCAGCAGTTCCGGCATGAATGAACGCTCCAGGTTAATATTTTCAAACTCTGGTTTGATACGATCGGCGATAATATTGACCCGCGGCCGTTCCGGCTCAGCTTTGATAATTACCGCTTCGCCGGTTAAATCCACCACACTGCCGCCGCCCTGCGCCTGTGGTGCACGCGTACGGGTTGTATCGGTCGTTTGAGCCATGAGAGTTTCTGCCATCAAAATTAGTAATAAAGATATTAATATTCTATATATTTTTCGACTCATTTTTTTAAACCTTTAATTATTAATTGAAATACGATTTTTATTTAAAGTATTCACTTTCTTGAGAATTTCCGGATCGATATTTAGTTGATTCATTCTGGTCGCTTGTTCAACTGTGGCCATGATATCGAGCGGTATCAGTTCCAGGTGACCGTATAACTTCACCCCTCCCGCAGTACCATCAGTATCGATTACATGCAGAACAAATACATTTTCACCGGATCTAAGATAGGGTTGAATGACCGGAAAATCAACCGAATCCAGAACAGCAAAATTATCGGAAGCATCGTCGAGGATGTACTGTTCATTAATAAACAATCGCAGATCATTATCAGCTGTCACGTAAATCATACCGGTAACACCCGTGCCATTTAAGTTAACCTTTTTTCTGAAGTAAACCTGAACCGTATCTGTCTGCTTGGGCGGTCCCGCCTGCTCGGATATTGGCAGCCCGGCCAGGGAGGTTGAATCCATCAGGACAGCACTGCTGTCACCCAACAGAGCAGATGTCGAATCTCTACTGATCCCGCTGTCCGTCATTGCCGCCTGTTTTACCAGCCATATACTGGGGGGATCCACGCCCAGCTCGGCAAATTGATTGAACGACGAAGGTACAATGCTGGCTGGCTGCCAGGAGGAATCATCGAAGTCAAGTTTATTATATCCCGGAGTATACGTCGTACTGTACACCCAATTACTGTCGCTCTCGATCACCACTTTTTCTCTTTCGACACTGGCAGCATAGGTGGCTGGATCCAGTTTAATTAATTTACCCAATACGCGATTGGCCCATACATTTTTTATATCATATTTTTCCTTCAACTGGAAGGCATGATCCAACACCTCTTTGCTGTAATCGGTGAAACTTAAATTCAAATCCTGGAAAAATATCGAAGCATCATCATAATTATAGTTTTCGCTGGCAGCAAATTTATCGGCATAGATACTGTCGGCTACCCGGGCACTGTCATGATAAGCGTCATACAAATCCGTTAATTCGACCGCCAGGCGCAGCATGCGATCATGAGTTGTTCGGATCAGGTCATTCTGAATACCTTGCTGATCGGCCAGATCCAGGGAGCCGGCATAACTGTCCATAGTATTGATAGCCAGGGCCTTGGAATAATCGACCAGTTGTTTGACATTGTCGCCGACCAACGGGTAATCTTCACCTTTTGAATTCTTGGCACCGTATTCCATTTCGGTGAGACGCTTGTATTCTTTTGCCATTTCAGGGTAAGGAGAGATGGCTTGAAAGGTCGCCTTTTCAAGTTCTTTAGCCGGCAGATTGGCCGTCACCAGTAGCTGGCGCTTCGATTCTTCAACATATTTATTATTTAAATTGAGAGTTTTAGCCTCTTCAATATTTTTCAAATGAGCCTGGATAGTTTGCTGAACCGATGGTCCCACACCTTTGCCGATCAAGGTTACCGTATAGATCAGAGATTTTAAAGGATCATTGGGATAGGGATTGGGTGTGGCCAGAACCTTATCGATGTTACTTTTGGTAATCGCCGCTTGCTTATAATAAAGGAATGATATTTTATTGGTGGCCTTATTGTACCAGCGCAGGGCCACCTGTTTGGTTGTATCCACTTTAACAGCACGACCCATGGCGAAAACGGAATCGAGCATAGCCGAATCAGGTTCAGCTTGAACGAAAGCCGTATCGGCAGAAAAAATATCAACATTAAACTTGGAAGCAATCATCGGAATACTCTGCATGGCATTTTTATATTCAGTGATCGCTTTATCATACAGAGCTGCCGATTCATCATTTATTCTTTTATCTTCCAGAAACTTCTTGGTTTCGTCCAGATTGGGATTCCGCTCCTGGACGGCATATTTATCAGCAAAAAGTTCGTAAATCTCCGCACTTTTATAAGTAGCCTCAAAACTGCGGATGGATCCATTAGCGATGATTTTGGTATTGGTGGTGGTAATTTCTGGGATCAGGTTCTTCAAGCGTGTTTGCTGGGCTTGCAGATTACCTTGCGGCTGCCGTAACTCGATTGATTGAAAATCGGCAGACAGGATATTGGCCAGGCTGTTTAAGGCTTCGCCGACATAGTAACGGTTTGGATCTTTGCCCCGCCGGCTCAGATCATCTCCTTTCCCCACTGCTTTGACAAATTCATTTTTAGCATCAACCGGTTGATTGTGATCAAGATAATAAGTACCGCGACGGTAGAATGCTTCCACGCTACGGGGATCATCAGGATAGCGTTGGGCAAACTCGCTATAAATGCGATTGGCTTCGGTTAAATTCTCCAGTTTGAGATAATGTCCGGCATTATCAAAATATAAATCGGTAGCAACATTGCTGGTCGGATATGTGGTAATATATTGATCATTAACCCGGATGGCATTTTGCCAATCTTCTCCTTCTTCATAATAATAACTAGCGTTATACAGGGCCACTTCAGCCTGTTGGGGATTATTGGCATTAAGGGCATAGATATGTTCGTACATCTTACCGGCATTGGAATACTGTTTCAACTCTTTATAATCTTCGGCTGCATTCCCCAGTGCCTGCAAACTATATTTCGATTTGGGGTATTTATCGGCTAACAGTACATAGGTGGCCAGGGCTTCTTCCCATTCCTTGACTTTATCGTAATTCAGGCCGCTATTAAACAGAGCCGCTTCGGAATACGTCGTATCGTATGGCGTTTCATCGATGACCCTTTTATATTCAACAGCCGCATCTAAAAATTGACCTTGATCGGCCAGCAATTTAGCACTATTGAAGATCGACGAAGCTAAACGTTTTTGAGCAAATCCTTTTTGTTCATCGGTTAAATTTGGTGCACTTAGAATTCGCTTGGCCACAAATTCACTATCCCTGAATTGTCCCAGAGCAAAGTATGATTCCATGATCGCATTCATGGCAATATTCTTCTCTTTCGCACCCGGGAAACGATTGACCAGGGTTTTAAAATATACTTTTGCTTCGGCAAACTGTTTGTGATTGAAGTACATCTGTCCGGCAGCCGCTAGATAAACCGGGGTGTTAGCTCCATCGGGGAACAGGCGGATATAATTATCGTAGGCTTCGATCAATCTTTTCTGTTCAGGAGTAAGTAACTCTGGTTTGACTACTTCTTTATCGGTTAGATTCACAAACATGAGGGTATCTTTTTTACCACCAAAGGCAATTTTAACCAGGGTATCGGCGACAAAAATGGCGTTATTAGCAGCTTCTTCCTGATGTTCGGTTTCCAGGTAGTCGTTACTGACATGAACGTATTGTTCGAAAGCTTCTTCGAACTGAGTGAGATACTTATCCAGAATCAGAGCATAATACCAGTTGATCTTATAGGCATTACTGTCGGTAGTAAAAACACTCAGGTATTCTTTACAACCATTGCCTACGGTGACGTATAAATCTTTAAAAGGCAGATTTTTTTGTTCGGCTTCCTGTGCTTTCTGTAAATCCTGACCTACATTGGTAAACAATGCTTTCTGAGCCAGGTTGTAAGCCTGTTGTTCATACTTGAGTTTATCCGGTAATTCCGAGGCCATTAATTTTTGATACCATTCGGAATTGGGATTATAATCACGGAATAACTCATAACGTGTACGGTAATCGTCTTCATCTTTACCCAGTGCAAAATAAGTATCCGCAATTTTCTGTTTGATTACTGGCGCTTCGTAGTAATAGGGATACATTTGCAATAAAGTGGTATAGGCTTCAATGGCCTTATCATTTTTTTCAATGGTCTGGTAGGTTTGACCCATGGCGCGCATGATATCGACACCATATTCCCTGCCGCCAAGTTGCTCGATGTACCCGCGGGCTTTATTAACGCCGGCATGAACATAATTTTCTTCGTCGGTAAAACTGATACCGATATACTGGATGGCCTCTTGTTTTACATTGGGGGAGGAGATCTTTTGTTGCGGATCCATTTTCTCAGCCAGGGTTATATCATCGACGACAGCCATGAAATAAGCAATGGCATCGGTATAGTAGTTGGGATCGGTAGCGGTTAGCCGGTAGTAACTCCAACCCAGTTTGTACAGCGCTTCATCATACCGGCGGGAATCTTTATATTCCAGCACTTTCTGATATAACTTGATAGCTTTCTGTAATTCAACCACCGATTGTTC
>CAYSHN010000194.1:0-6741 GCA_964430815.1 uncultured Calditrichota bacterium
TATTATTCTGTTTTTGGCCACGCTGGTGACCACCTGTCTGACCGGGGCTATGCTAGTCGGCATGGATCCGTTTGAGAATTTTCGCAATTTTACTTGGGGATTACCGTATGCCTCCGGTCTGTTAATCATACTTGGTACTCATGAGTTCGGCCACTACTGGTATGCCCGCCGGCATCGCATCTATGCGACGTTGCCATATTTCATTCCATTTTTCATTCCCTATTTTAGTTTTGGTACTTTTGGCGCGTTTATAAAAATAAAATCACCTATACCGGATAAACAAGCCTTACTGGATGTGGGTATTGCCGGACCTCTGGCCGGTTTTATAATGAGTTTAATTTTTATTATTGTCGGATTCTGGCAACTTCCCGATCTTGATGGAGTTAAGTTGTATGTTTCCCAGATTCATCCCTGGGCGGAGGATAGTAGTGGTGCTCTGACTCTAGGTAATTCCATTCTGTTTGAATTTCTACGGAACCTGATGGGAGTGCAATATTTACCCATGTATGAAATTTACCATTTCCCTTTCATTTTCGCCGGTTGGATTGGATTACTGGTAACTGCTTTGAATCTTATACCGATCGGACAACTGGATGGGGGACATATCAGTTATGCCTTATTTGGGAAAAAAGCAATATATATAGCCTGGGTTTCTTTCCTGGCTATGGTAGTGCTCTCATTCTTTTTTCAAAATTGGTATTTGTGGATTTTGATAATATTTTTTGTCATTCGTTTGAAACATCCGCCGACAATGAATGATCAAATTCCACTTGATCCCGGCCGCAGGGTTATGGCTTACTGTGCCTATCTGATTTTCATCACCTGCTTTTCACCCATGCCACTCTACATATCATAATTGTGGTGAGAAGAATGGCACCCTCTTGGTTAATCTTTCTGCTCATTTCGGTTGCTGTAATACTGGTTATATTTATTATATTGAATATATTACGAAAGTGGTACTGGGATACGATCCAGTCAAACCTGCTTGATCTGGTCGATGAAATCGGAGGTCAGGTAATGCGCCGGGGTTTTCTTTCCAGGCCGGTTTATCATGGCAAGTATTATGATGCGGATCTGACGATCAACTTTAGTAGTGAAAAAAATAAAAAAGGCCGCTCTAACCTGATTGATATCAGTTTAACCACGAAATTGAGCGAATCCATTACGATTTCCTCCTATCAATGGTTGCAAGAGATCGCAGAAGAGTCCATAGGTGAGTATCAAGCCCTCCCAGGTTCCAGTCAACCTCTTTATGGCATACGCCTGGCTGACTCTTCAAAGTTCAAACCAAAATTAGGAGGAACAGATTTTCTCGCCGGCATTGAAGTATTACACCCATTTCGTTTTATCTTCATAAGTCCGCGAGGAGTTTTATTTGAGAAAGAAGCTGAAAATCTACCTCAGAATACCCGGCATCCCCGGGTGAGAGAGCAGCTGGATGGTTTATTTAAACTTATCACGGGTCTTCAGGAATGATGGATCAACTAAAATTTAAAGCCGGATATCTGGCTTTGATCGGCCGACCCAATGTAGGTAAATCCACGCTGATGAATAAACTGCTCGATTATAAATTGTCGATTACCTCACCGCGACCTCAGACTACCCGTCGTCGTTTAATGGGCATCATGAATAGCACTTCCTATCAGATTATATTTTTAGATACGCCTGGTATTTTGGAGCAATTCAAATATGAACTCCATCAGGTTATGTTACGACAGATTCAGCTGGCCATTGCCGATGCTGACGCCCTGGTTTATATGGTTGAGGCATTCCCCGGCAATGTCGGATCAAGCCAGTTGGTGGCCGCAGAGGTGGATATTATCAAAAAAATGAATCCAGCTAAAAAACCGGTTTTGCTGATCATCAATAAAATTGATCTGGGGAAAAAATCTGATTTATTACCCCTGCTGGACCTCTATCACCAGCAATATCCTTTTCATTCCCTCATACCGGTTTCGGCGCTGAAGGGAGACGGCCTGACCAATCTGCTTACGGAGTTTTTAGCAGTTCTGCCCTGGCATCCACCTTACTATGATGCTGATACCTTAACCGATAAACCGGAAAAATTCTTCGTAGCCGAACTCATCCGTGAACAGATTTTTTTATACTTCGGAGCTGAGATTCCTTATTGTACCGAAGTATTAATCGAGGAATTTAAGGAGCGAGAAGGTCGCAAAGATTATATCCGTGCAGTTATTTTTACTGAACGGGATTCACAGAAAGCCATTCTTATAGGTAAAAAAGGCAGTGCTTTGGGTAAAATAGGTCTTCGAGCCAGAGGCGAGATAGAGAAGTTTTTACAAAGGGAAATATATCTGGAATTGCGGGTAAAAGTACGTAAAAACTGGCGCCGGGATGAAGTTCAACTCAGGCAATTTGGTTATAGCGAATGAAACTACAATCTGCCGCCCATTGCCATGCAAGGCCGAAAAATTTTACCGGCAAAAATTTGAATCTGCGAATACTTGGATAATCGGTGACAGCATCTATGATATTAACTATACCCGGGCGAACCGTAGGCCAGGTCGTTAGTAATGGTTGGACGAAATATCAGGAATTGCATAAAAAGACCTGACTACAGCTTTAAGAATTTAGTCGATACCAAGGAGATTTTTAAATTAACGGTATCAGGCTGAGATCACGGATCTCAAAAAGAATAAGTGGAACTAAACCAATTATTAAGGATAAGATTATGGCTGAACAATTAATCCGTTGTTTTGTAGCGGCAAAAGTGCCAGCACCTGTTCTGGCAGCAATAGAACAGTATATCCAGGCTCTTAAAAAAATTGAACCCGAAGTGCATTGGGTAAAAGTCAACAGCCTGCACGTTACCTTAAAATTTTTGGGTGAAATTATACCGGATCTGGTCAAGCAAGTAGAGGAAATTTTAGTGCCCTTAGCCCATCTTTATAAACCTTTCAGTATAAAAGTGAAAGGAACAGGGTGTTTTCCTAACAAATCCAAACCACGGGTATTCTGGCTGGGGCTGGAACAGGATTCAGGCAATAGTTTAAATGAAATCCATTCATGGATCGATGATAATCTCAAACCTCTTGGTTTCAGTCTGGAAGAACGTGATTTTTCACCGCATTTGACCTTAGGGCGGGTAAAGAAGCCGCAGAATTTTACAAATCTATTCACTTATATGGAAAAAACCCCATTTACTGAACAGGTTTTTGAAGTTGATAAAATCGTACTAATACGAAGCGAATTGAAACCTTCTGGAGCAGAATATACGGAGATTAAAAGTTATTCCTGGCAAAAGTAAATTTAGGTCAGAATTTGATTCAATGGTGATTTTACAGATCACTATGTTCCGTTCGCCGGATGATTTCTTCCTGCAAAGCAGGACTCAAATCGACAAAATAATCGCTGTAACCCGCTACCCGAACAATTAGATCACGATATTTCTGAGGGTGCTTTTGTGCTTCCCGTAATGTCGCCGCTGTCAGCACATTGAATTGGATATGATGACCATCCATGCGGAAATAGGTGCGAATAAGCTGGACTAACTTTTCAATGTCTACGTCTCTGGCCAATAGTTGTGGTGAAAATTTCTGATTGAGTAAAGTACCACCTGTACGCAGGTGATCGATCTTGGCAGCCGATTTTAGCACGGCGGTTGGACCGTTCGTATCAGCTCCCTGGACCGGTGAAATTCCCTCCGAGACGGGTTCTGCGGACTTTCTACCATCAGGAGTGGCACCGAGTACACTGCCAAAATAAATATGGACAGTGGTAGGGAGCAGATTAATCCGGAATTGTCCACCTTTGGCCGTAGGTCTGCCGTCAATTGCCTGAAAATATGCTTCAAATACTTGTTTCAGAATATCATCGGCATACTCGTCGTCGTTACCATATTTAGGTGTTGTCCGTAATAAGTCTGAATGAAATGATTCAAAACCTTTAAAATTATTATCCAGAGCCGATAGAAATTCTGGCAGGGAAATTTTACACTGATCGAAGACCTGGTATTTTAATGCTGTCAAAGAATCGGTAATGGTACCTAGACCAACTCCCTGAATGTAGGAAGAATTATAGCGGGCACCGCCGCAATTATAATCCATACCTTTGGTAATACAATCAGCAATTACAATAGACAGGAATGGGGCAGGAAGCTGCTGTGCCCACAGTTGTTCGATAATCATATTACCTTTAATTTTTATGTCAATGAAATGATTTAATTGTCTGGTATAAGCATGCCATAATTCATCATAATCCGTTGCCAATTTTTCCGGTTTCCCTGTTTGCAGACCAATTATTTTTCCACTGACCGGATCAAGACCATTATTAAGGGTAATCTCCAGAATCTTGGGTAGATTGAAATATCCGGTCAAGATATAAGCTTCTTTACCAAAGGCTCCGGCTTCCACACAACCGCTGGCACCGCCGTTACGGGCATCAACCAGGCTCTTGCCCTGACGCATCAATTCTTGTATGATTGCATCGGTATTAAAAATCGAAGGTTGTCCAAAGCCTGTTTTAATAATTTGCAATGCCCGTTTTAAAAGACGATCGGGATTTTTTTTACTGATTTGTACCATCGAACTGGGTTGCACCAGACGCATTTCCTCAATCACATCGAGTATCAGGTAGGTAAGTTCATTGACCGCATCGGAACCATCGGACTTGACTCCACCCAGATTTATCAGGGCAAAATCGGTATAGGTACTGCTTTCCTGGGCTGTAACTCCGACTTTGGGTGGGGCAGGTTGATTATTAAATTTAATCCAGAACGCCTGCAACAATTCAGTAGCCTTTTCCTGAGTTAATGTTCCGGTCTCCAGATCATGTTTATAAAAAGGATATAAATGCTGATCCAGGCGTCCGGGGTTAAAGGAATCCCAGGTATTTAATTCGCTAATGACTCCTAAATGGACAAACCAGTAATACTGCAGTGCTTCCCAGAAAGTACGAGGCGCATAAGCGGGCACTCGTCTGCATATTTCAGCAATATGTAATAATTCCTGCTGGCGTTCTCTATTTTTATGCTGATTTGCCATCTCCTCAGCCTGGCCGGCATAACGATGGGCAAAGCTGATCAGAGTATCAGCCGCAATAGTCATGGCTTTTAACTGTTGGTGTTTTTGAACGGAATGCGGATCATGAAAATAATCCAAGTTCTTGATCTGCAATTCAATTTCTCTTTTAAAATCTTCCATACCTTTAGTATATATTTTGTCATCCAATACAGTATGTCCCGGAGCACGTTGTTCCATGAATTCGGTAAAAATGCCTCCTTGGTACGCATCGATCCATGCTGAATCCAGGTGTTCAAAAATACGATCACGCATAGAACGTCCCTGCCAGAAGGGAATAATTTTTTCAGCGTAGATTTTTCGAGCCGCTTCGTCGACAGTAAAAGAAATCTTTTCACGGGAATTGAGAATTTCCAGATCCTGTAAACTATGTACGCATATTTCTGGATAAGTAGGTGTGGCTTTGGGTGCAGGTCCCCGTTCACCTATGATTAGTTCTCCTTCCAGAATGCATATTTTTTTGCGACTAAGTAAATATTGAAAAGCAAGTGCCCGGGCCACTGGTACTGAAACCCGCTCTGCCAGACCGGTTTGATAAAAATCGGTAATCAGCACAGCACGCTCAACCGAGAGAGACGGTTTAATCTGCAGACTTTGTTTGCGCAAACGGGAGATTCTATCATTCATCTTTAACCTCCAATATTTACTACCAGATCGTATTTTTCAAAGTGCGTTTTAATCTCGTTCATCCGCTGGTCTGACAAAGGACGAAGTCCCTGCAATGGATAGGTTTTATCAAGTTTCTTATATTTTTCTTCAGCCATAAAATTATAGGTTAAAAGACTAACCTGTTTAACAGTTTTCAAGGCAACGATAAATTCAGCTAATTGCATTAAATTTTCCGGGGTAGCGGTGATATTTGGAATGACTGGAATACGAATACATATTTGGATTCCGCTTTTAGACAATTTCACTAAATTTTCCAGGATAAGCAGATTACTGACACCAGTATATTTTTGATGCAGGGAATCGTCAATAAATTTAACATCGTATAAGAAAAGATCAACAAAATTCAGGAGTGGTACGAAGTATTCCCAGGAGGCGTAACCACAGGTGTCGACAGCAGTATGTATCCCTTTTTGTTTACACAGGTATAACAGGTCTGCGATAAATTCTGGCTGACACAAAGGTTCACCACCAGAGATAGTTACACCACCCTTAGACTGGTCATAAAAAAGAAAATCTTTTTCGATTTCTTTGATTATGTCAGCAACGGATACTTCCCGGCCTACTTGTTCAGACAGGTTCATACTAGAATGTGGTAAACATATGGATCTGTACTTGACAGACAATTCTTCT
The DNA here is from genome assembly GCA_964430815.1 of uncultured Calditrichota bacterium. Lineage (GTDB taxonomy): Bacteria > Calditrichota > Calditrichia > JAJRVZ01 > JAJRVZ01 > CAVZSQ01. Next base: position 6,339 of record CAYSHN010000194.1, read on the forward strand.
ACATCCTTTGCCTGGCCTTCTGGATTATGACACCACAGACATCTCAATGGACAGCCTTTACAAAATACCGTCGTTCGTATTCCTGGTCCATCGTGTATGGTATAACGCTTAATGTCGAAGATTTTTCCTGTTGTCATATTTCAAAAAAACTATCTGATTTATATTTTGTACAATATTACTCATAGCGGATGAAAAATACAATCCCAGGCTTTCTAAACAGATCTAGTGGAAAAACTATATATAATTAAAGAAGATAACAGATAGTGGTACGTAAATTGCATTATGGTATTTAACCCATCCCCCATCCCCTTCCCTTATATGCGCCAGTGGGCGCATCCGCCTGCCGGCGTGATATAAGGGAAGGGGAAAAAGTGGGATGGTGTAGAATATTATTGCCAAAAAA
>CAYSHN010000195.1:0-6734 GCA_964430815.1 uncultured Calditrichota bacterium
CAAAAATCACAACGGGCTATTGCCGCCGCTTTTGTAAGGAGCGGAGTGGGTAGTTTATTGATGGTGTTCAGTTATAAGGAATCTGCGCGTGCCTCATTCGCCACAGCTCAGCATGAAGCCAATCAACCTATGGGCGAAGCCAAGGGATTGTTTCCGGGCCGGGTGGTCTGGGTATATAATCCTGATGCGACAAATGAGAATTGTGATCCGAATTCGTATGGTCATGGCTGGTTTCTGAGCGAAAATAATGACCAAACCGTCATTGACCAGATGTTATCTTCAGGTATTCAACAATTGACAGGAACCTTTAGTGACAGTGCTGCTTGGACAGAAATCTTCAAATATTTCAATCAAAATCACGGTAAGGGATTGATAGATTATCAGTCGAACGAAAAGATTTTTATAAAAATTAATGCCACCAGCAATTGGGATTACAACTTCAATACCACTGACCTTTCGAAACTTAACAACTCAACCTACGGTGTATCGGAAACTTCTCCGCAACTGGTACTGTCTGTACTGAGACAGTTGGTAAATGTGGTCGGTGTTCCACAGCAAAATATTTATGTTGGCGATCCGATGAGACATATTTATAAACATATTTACGATTTATGGCATGGTGAATTTCCTGATATACATTATATTGATCATGACGGATATACCAATTTGGGTCGTGAAAAGGTGGTGAAAAGCACAACCGCTATAGTCTATTATTCGGATCGTGGTAAAGTTCTGCGGTCAGGAAGGAATAAAGTCTATAGTGATACAATGTATACTGTTTCTGAAATTTCCGATTACATGATCAACATTCCGACACTTAAAGGACACAAATGTGCTGGAATGACCGCCTTTCCCAAAAATCACTTCGGCACACAGGGCCGCAACGATGCCAGCCATCTGCATAATGGATTGGTGGCACCGAATGAAGAAACGGTTCCGCCCCGGGCAGGGTATGGTCTGTACCGGGTACAGGTGGATTTAATGGGATCTGAATATCTTGAGGGCCAGCAGTTATTTTTCCTCATGGATGCTCTGTGGACAGCAGATGTGGAAATTACATCCCCGGTAAAATGGTTGATGGCACCTTTTAATAATGATTGGAGTTCATCAATTTTTGTTTCTCAGGATCCGGTGGCTATAGAGTCGGTGGGTTTCGATTTTCTGCGTTCGGAGTTTACGGCGGCACGCGGTCTGCAAACCAGAGTGCAAATGGATGGTGTTGATGACTATCTGCACCAGGCCGCCGACAGCACCAACTGGCCGGACAGCATCTTTTATGATCCGGAAAACGACGGTGTTATTCTGGCCAGTTTGGGGACCCATGAACACTGGAATGATGCGATTAATAAGCAATACAGCAGAGACCTCGAAACAGGAACCGGTATCGAGTTAATCCAATTGGTACCGACTGCTATTGCGGACAACGATATAAATAAATTCCCTGAATCGTTCCGTCTGTTTTCCAATTATCCCAATCCCTTCAACGCCTCGACTACCGTTCGTTACCAGTTACGGGAAGCGGGCGATGTGTCAATTGATATTTATGACCTCCAGGGCCGTAAAGTTGCTGCTTTAGTAGACGGACAGCAATCAGCCGGCGCTCATCAAATCATCTGGAACGCTGCAAACTTGGCCAGCGGTGTGTATTTCTGTAATTTTCGGATACAGGTGAACGGGAAAGTCCATAATCAGAGTCAGAAAATGATTTTGGCCAGGTAATGAATGGTGATTTTTGGATTGATACAGGAACATGATATTTTAGCTGATAATGGTTTCAGCAGATACTAATTAAGTAAAGTAATGTTCATTTATGGAAAGGAATTGACATGACGACATTGTACGCAATCGACTGGATTATCGTTGCCGGTTACTTCGCGATAATTCTTGGTTTGGGTTGGTGGGTAATGAAAAAACAACAGGATACGTCTACCGATTATTTTCTGGCCGGACGGCATCTGGGCTGGATGGTCGTGGGGGCTTCTATTTTCGCTTCCAATATTGGTTCTGAACACCTGGTCGGTCTGGCCGGATCCGGGGCCACCGATGGTGTAGCCATGGCCCATTACGAATTGCATGCCTGGTGCCTTTTGATCTTAGGCTGGGTTATGGTTCCGTTTTATATTCGTTCTAAAGTATTTACTATGCCGGAATTCCTGGAAAGGCGTTTTTCTCCCACGGCCCGGACGGTCCTTTCGGCAATATCGCTGGTCGCCTATGTACTGACGAAAATCGCAGTTGGTATTTTTGCTGGCGGAATTGTTTACAGTGTTCTTCTTCCGGATGTGAATTTTCTGGGACTGGATGGTTTCTGGCTTGGTTCGATCCTGGTCGTCGTATTGACCGGATTATATACTATTATGGGTGGAATGCGGGCAGTCGCCTATACCGAGGCATTGCAGACTTTCATCCTGATTTTAGGTTCTATATTGTTGACTATTTTTGGATTACATGCTCTGGGGGGCTGGAGTGTACTGCGTGATGTAGCAGGATCGGAAATGTTCAACTTGTGGAAGCCGCTGGTGCCGACAGGTATCGAAGGGACTTGGGCCCCGGTTAAAGAAGCAGGCCGGATGGCCTGGTACTTTAATGATAATTATCCCTGGTTAGGCATGTTATTCTGTGCACCGATCATTGGTCTGTGGTACTGGACTACCGATCAGTACATTGTGCAAAGAGCCCTGGGCGCACCAAATGAACGTGAAGCCAGACGCGGATCGATCGCTGCTTCTTATCTGAAACTGTTGCCGGTCTTTATTTTCATTATACCCGGTATCATTTTCTTTGCTCTGGCGAAAAGCGGCCAGGTACCTGCACTGCAACACGAACTATTCGGTCCCGATGGAACTATGTTACGTGATAACGCCCAGAAGGCATTTCCACTACTGGTAGCATATATTCTGCCGGTTGGTATACGAGGTATAGTAGTAGCTGGATTGCTGGCTGCTCTGATGAGTTCACTGGCCGGTGCTTTCAATGCTTCTTCCACTTTATTTACCATCGATTTTTATGCGCGTCTGAAGCCCAATGTAACCCAGCACCAGCTGGTCTGGGTGGGCCGGGTGGCCACGGCGGTTATGGTGTTAATTGCGATTTTATGGATTCCAATCATCAGGGGTGGTAAAGGTTTGTACGATTATTTACAGGGGGTTCAGGGCTATCTGGCCCCACCGATCTTCGTAGTGTTTTTCTTCGGCATTTTCAATAAGCGCTTAAATGCCAAGGGATGCCTGGCGGCACTGCTCACTGGTTTTGGTCTGGGTCTGTTCCGCCTGGCCGTGGACACGCCGGTAAAACTGCTTCACGGTTTTGCTTATACTCCCGGTTCATTTTTATGGATCATCAATCATATATATTTCCAGTACTACAGTCTGTTAATAACCGTGGTCTGCATCCTGGTGATGATCATTGTCAGCTATGCTACCCAGGCTCCTGATTATGCCAAAATCAGCGGTCTCACTTTTGGCACCGTTACCGAAGAGCATCGTAAAGAAAGCAGGACAAGCTGGTCGCGGGGAGATGTCATTGCTTCGATAGTGGTAGTGGTTCTGATCATTCTGTGTTATATCTACTTCTCGGGTTAAGAACCGGTTCAGTTATTATAACGGAGTTAAAACTCGGCATATGAACCATTATACGATAGGATTGGATTTTGGGACAAACTCCTGCCGTGCGCTGGTCGTGGATATCACTACGGGTGAGGAATTGGCCAGCGTTGTCTATTCTTATCCCTCCGGGGAAGCCGGGGTGATTGTAGACCGTTCCGATCCCAATCTGGCCAGGCAAAATCCGGCTGACTATTTGCTTGGAATCGAGAGGTCGATTAAAAAAGCACTGGCCATTGCACAGAAGAATGATTCTTCTTTTTCTAAAGATAAAGTGATCGGTATAGGTGTGGATACTACCGGCAGCAGTCCCATGCCGGTCGATGCTGCAGGTGAGCCACTTTGTTTTAATGAGCGTTTTAAAAATAATCCGGCAGCCATGGTCTGGTTATGGAAAGATCATACCGGTTTCGAAGAAGCACGGCAGATAACTGAGACAGCAACGCAATTGCGACCTCACTATCTGGCCAAGATAGGAGGCACCTATTCGTCCGAATGGTTCTGGAGTAAAATCTGGCATTGTCGCAGAATTGCACCGCAGGTATTCAAAGCAGCTCACAGTTTTGTCGAAATCTGTGACTGGATTCCGGCAGTACTGGTCGGTCAGACCAAACCGGAAAACATCAAACGCAGCGTTTGTGCCGCCGGACATAAAGCCATGTATAACGCACAATGGGGCGGACTGCCGGATGAAACATTTCTGGCAGCGCTTTCCCCGGATCTGGTTTCTTTACGCCGGAATCTTTATGTTCAGGCATTTCCGGCTGAACAGAAAGCTGGTTATTTATCAGCGGAGTGGGCCAAAAAACTAGGTCTTTCGACAAGGATAACCGTGGCTGTTGGTGCCTTTGATGCACACATGGGAGCGGTTGGTGCTGGAATCGAACCCGGGACACTGGTAAAAATCATCGGTACCAGCACCTGTGATATCATGGTATGGCCCAATACTGAGAAATTAAGGGATATTCCTGGGGTATGCGGAATCGTAGATGGGTCAGTAAGGCAGGGTTACTTTGGCATTGAAGCTGGTCAGTCGGCAGTCGGCGATATATTCTTATGGTTTGTGAATAATCTTGTTCCTGACAGTTATGGCCGGACGGTTGATGAAAAATTTAAAAAACTTGAAGAATTGAACTCGAAAATAAAACCAGGTGAAACCGGGCTGTTAGCTCTGGATTGGAACAACGGTAACCGGACCATCCTGGTTGATGTGCGCTTATGCGGATTAATAATCGGGCAAACCCTGCATACCCAGGCTCATGAGATCTATCGGGCTCTGGTTGAATCTACTGCATTTGGTGCCCTGGCCATTATTGATCGTATTGAAGAGTATGGGGTAGCAATTAAGGATGTCGTCAATTGTGGTGGTTTGGCTGCTAAAAATCCGCTGCTGTTGCAGATCTATGCCGACATTACGGGCCGGCCGATGAAAATATCACGAAGTGAACAAACGCCGGCCCTGGGGGCGGCACTTTTTGCTGCTGTGGCCGCCGGTAAAGATCAGGGCGGATATGATGATGTAGCAGCAGCCCAAAAGGTGATGACCGGTATAAGCGGTGTCTACCAGCCGATCCCCCGTAACCATGATGTTTACAAGCAACTCTATTCATTGTACCGGCAATTACATGATGGATTCGGTACGCCTGGTTGGACGGGCAGTATGTATAATGTCATGAAAAACTTACTGGATTTACGCGATCGGATTCGCCGGGAGTCATGATGCTGGAAAATCTGAAACAACAGGTATTAAAAGCAAATTTAGCTCTGGTTCAATATGGCCTGGTAACACTGACCTGGGGAAATGTGAGTGGTATCGATCGTGCGCAGAAACTGGTGGTGATCAAACCGAGCGGTGTCGAGTATTATCAATTGCGCGTTAAACAGATGACTGTGGTCGACCTGGAAGGTCATATAATTGAAGGAGATCTTCGACCATCTTCAGATACTCTCACCCATCTTGAATTGTATAAAGCCTTTCCTGATGTACATGGTATCGCCCATACCCATAGTGAATATGCCACGGTTTTTGCCCAAGCTGGTATAGAAATACCCTGCCTGGGTACAACACATGCCGATCATTTTAACGGAACTGTTCCACTTACCCGTACCATGACTGAACAAGAAGTGAATACGGATTATGAGAGAAATACTGGTAAAGTGATTATTGAAAGAATGATGCGACTTGATCCATTGAAAATGCCGGGGATCCTGGTTGTCGGCCATGGACCATTTACCTGGGGACGTGATGCGATGGATGCGGTACAGAATAGTCTGATCCTGGAGCGCGTAGCTGGGTTAGCTTATAAAACCTATATGCTTAATCCGGATTCGGATAACATGCCCGCGTATTTGCTAAACAAGCACTTCTCACGAAAGTCTGGTCCTAATGCTTATTATGGACAAAAGGAATAAAATTCCGCAGGCACCTTTTGATCCATACATGTGTGATTCCTGTTAATTATACTCCTGATCTACCACCTAAAATAAGGATATATTATCGTTGAATAATAATTTTGTGATCGCTGAGCATATTAAAGGATTAATTTTTGATTGTGATGGAACGCTGGTCGATTCGATGCCTTTGCATATGCAGGCCTGGCAGGCAGCATTCGACAAATGCCAGGCTGTCTACTATGAAGATTACTTAAGATGTTTATGCGGTATGAGGGAAACGGATGTGATTGATCACTATAACCGTACTTATGGCACGAATTTGGACAGCAAATTAATGGTTCGGTATAAGCATGATTTTTTTCGCCAGCATATTACGGATATCAGACCGGTAGAAACTGTGGTTAAAGTTGTCAGAGATTTTTATGGTAAAAAATCACTGGCCGTGGTCTCGGGCAGTATTCGTGAACACGTACATGCTCAACTTAAAGTTATCGGTGTTTTTAAACTGTTCGCTTTTATTCTGACTGCTGAAGATCCCTTTAAACCAAAACCTGCTCCCGATCTCTTCTTTGAAGCAGCCCGGCGGATGAAACTTGCTGCCGCACAATGTCTTGTTTTCGAAGATGGGGATGCCGGTTTTACAGCAGCACGAAGCGCCGGTTTGCAAGTGGTGGATATAAGGGCTTTAATGAAGTAAGGTTCTATTTAATCAGAAAAAGTTTTTCCTGTCGCGGAGAT
>CAYSHN010000196.1:0-6704 GCA_964430815.1 uncultured Calditrichota bacterium
ATTGATTTGATTCGTATACTTGACTTATCCCCTTTCTCCTTTTCCCTCATACATAAGGAAAGGGGAAATGTGGATGGGTTATTATTATCTCCTCACTGTACATTGCAATTGGGTATCAATGAATGTAAATTTAAAACTTAAATAATTAATCAGGAGTTTTCTATGATTTTTGATTTTGATATGATCAAAGGGGTCTATAAAGAATTAAAAAAACATCAGGAACAGGTAAAAAAACTGATTGGCCGGCCATTGACTTTAACTGAAAAGATACTGTTCAGTCATCTGGCCGAAAAAATCGAAGATCTGCCCGAGCGGAAGAAATCATATACCTACCTGCATCCAGACCGGGTAGCCATGCAGGATGCCACAGCCCAAATGGTGGTACTGCAATTCATGTCCTCAGGACGTAAAAAAGTAGCGGTTCCTTCCACCATTCATTGTGACCACCTGATCCAGGCAGAAGTCAACGCACGGCAGGACCTATCAAAAGCTTTAAACGATAACAAAGAAGTATACGACTTCATGGCCAGCGCTTCGAAAAAATTTGGCATCGGCTTCTGGAAACCGGGAGCGGGTATCATTCATCAGGTTGTGCTGGAGAATTATGCCTTTCCCGGTGGATTGATGATCGGAACCGATTCCCATACCCCCAATGCTGGTGGTCTGGGTATGCTGGCTATCGGTGTTGGTGGAGCCGATGCGGTTGACGTGATGGCCGGTCTGCCCTGGGAGCTGAAATGGCCGTCCATAACCGGTGTAAGACTGACCGGGCAGATGTCCGGTTGGACATCAGCCAAAGATGTAATCTTAAAATTGGCTGGTATCATGACGGTTAAAGGGGGTACCGGTAAAGTTGTGGAATATTTTGGTCCTGGAACCACATCAATCAGTTGCACAGGCAAGGGTACCATCTGCAACATGGGCGCTGAGATCGGCGCCACCACTTCAATATTTCCTTATGATGAACGGATGGCTAAGTATCTTAAAGCCACCAGCCGTGGTCAATTAGCCGGTTTGTGCAACAAATTACTCAAAGAATTAACAGCTGATCCACAAGTGGTGAAAAATCCGGAAAAGTACTATGATGAAATTATAGAGCTTGATTTATCCAAACTGGAACCACATATCAATGGACCGTTCAGTCCCGACAAAGCCTGGCCGATTTCCAAAATGGCCCAGGCAGTGAAAGATAATGGTTATCCGGAAGAGATAAAAGTCGCCTTGATCGGCAGTTGTACTAATTCATCCTATGAAGATATCGATCGTTCGGCCAGCATCGCCAAACTGGCTGCAAAAAAAGGATTGACATCAAAATGCGAATTTGTGATTACTCCTGGTTCGGAGCAGATCCGGGCTACTATTGCCCGCGATGGTCAATTAAAAGCATTGATTAATATCGGCGGTAAAGTTTTAGCCAATGCCTGTGGTCCCTGTATCGGCCAATGGAAACGGCATGATGTACAGCCGGCAGAAAAGAATACGATACTTACTTCTTATAACCGCAATTTTGCCAAGCGCAACGATGGCAACAGTGCCACCCACTCATTTGTAGCCGGACCTGAAATCGTAACTGCCCTGGCCCTGGCTGGAAAATTGACCTACAATCCATTGACCGACTATCTGTTTAATGAAAAAGGTGATAAAATAAAACTGGAACCACCGAAAGGGAAAGAATTGCCGGCAAAAGGATTTGATCCCGGTGCACGCGGGTACGTCCCACCAGCCAAAGATGGTTCGAAGATCGAAGTAATGATCCATCCCGGTAGCGAGCGGTTGGAAAAACTTATACCATTCCCGGCCTGGGATGGAAATGATTACCTGGATATGGTAGTTCTGATCAAGGCCCTGGGGAAATGTACCACCGATCATATTTCACCGGCCGGACCCTGGCTGCGTTATCGCGGACATCTAAATAAACTATCCGATAACCTGTTCAATGGCGCCGTAAATGCTTTTGGACACGAAGCCGGTTGGGCTAAAAATGTGATCTCCGGCGAGGTCAAAAAGATCAGTCAGAATGCCCGGGATTACAAAGCTAATAAGATTGGCTGGATTGCTGTGGGTGATGAAAATTATGGTGAAGGTTCCAGTCGCGAACATGCCGCCATGGAACCGCGGTTTTTAGGGGGCAAAGTGATCATTGCCAAAAGTTTTGCCCGCATTCATGAAACCAATCTGAAAAAACAGGGTATGCTGGCCCTGACCTTTAAAAATCCAGATGACTATAATAAAATACGCGAAGATGACCGTCTATCGCTTATCGGGTTAAGGGAATTTAGAGCCGGAGTGCCGTTAAAAATGGTTATCAAGCACAGTGACGGCAGCCGGGATGAGATTGAATTGAATCATTCTTATAATGCTGCACAGATCAAGTGGTTTAAGGCCGGATCGGCGTTGAATTTGATTGGGAAAAAATAATGTGTCATTCCCGCTGATCGTATGTCCGGCTTGATTTTAGTGCAGGCGGGAATCTTGATTACAGAGTGAAAGTAGGAGGCGCTTCCTAGCGCCGATCTGCTAATACAATTCCTGGTCATCCCGAGATTGTCGAAGACCTGGTGCAGGGAGGACCCGTGATCTATGATAATCGATTCGGTACTGATGCCGCAGGCATCAAATGTTTATAGAAATTCGGATAACTTCATTAATAGTGCGACCCCGAAGGGGTCGAATAAATTATCGAAATATCTATCCTTTATATCATTTTCATTTATATTTTAAATACAATTTAATTTGATTTTGAGATATGAAGACTTGGGCCTGGATATTTTTCTCGGCTATTTTATATCTATATTCCTGTGACTCGGATTCCACAGGTCCCACTGCCGAAGATAACAAAGTTAACGATTCATCGATTACAAGAATTTCTATAAATATCGACCACGAATATCAGGTTATTGAAGGTTTCGGCGGATTTAATACGATTCAAAATGAAGGGAATAACTGGAATGCAACCTTACCAGAAAAATACAATGTTTTAGCTTATGATCTGGGTATTACCGTTTTACGGCATGAATTAGATCCCAGATTCTGGGAACAGGAAGAAGAATCCTTTAATGTGAATGCCCCGGTTTTTGGAGGACAGTCCATATCCGGTAATTTTCAGGATTGCCAGGAGTTAAATCAAAGAGGGATTGATAAATTTATTGCTTCGGTGTGGAGTCCACCAGCCTGGATGAAAACGAATCAATCAACATATAATGGTGGAAGATTAAAAACAGACTGTTATGACAAATTTGCTGATTTCCTCAGCGGTTACATTAATGCATTTAAAGTAGCCACGGGTATCGATCTATATGCAATCAGTATACAGAACGAACCCAATTTAAGTCTACCCTGGAATTCCTGTGTCTATACTCCTGAAGAGTACAAAAATGTCCTGAAAATCGTTGATCAAAAATTTAAAATCAATGGAATTAATACCAGACTATTTGGTCCCGAAATCTTTGCTATACCACAAGATATTGAGAACTGGGCAGGAAGTACCATTAATATTGATTCATTACCCGATAATCCTCTGGATATCCTGGGAATTCATATTTATAACTCCAATATTGCCCAGAACTATTTTGATAGTTCAGGTTGGCAATCTCTGGCAGAAACCTGCCAGGAATATAATTTACAGCTGTGGCAGACGGAGACATCTATGGTTTATAGCCAGGATTGGAAAGGTGCTATGGATTTAGCTTCTACAATATTAAACGGATTAAAATACGGGAAAATGTCTTTATGGTGCTGGTGGGCCTTAGCTGATTGTGAGGCAGCCAGACAATATGCACTTATTATTGATGGAGAACCGGGACACAGATATTACGCTTCAAAACATTTTTATAAATATATACGACCAGGAGCAGTTTGTATTGAAACCAAAGTACAGGACAACCAGATTCTGGCCGTTGCTTTTAATCACAAGACAGAAGAAAAACTGGTTGTTGTCATAATAAATAAATCTGAGAATGAAAGAAAGGTAAAAATAGAAACGAATAAATTTTATGATAATTCAAACGTTTTCAGTTCCACAGAATTTGAGAAATTTACCAGATTAAAAATTTTACCCAATAGAATTCTTATTTTGAAAGCACGGAGTATAACTACAATGGTGTATGAATGATCAGCCCTAATAGATCACGTGTGCTGTCCGCCGTGGTCTTCGACATAACGGGATGACACATTGTAGTTGATATCTCAGGTACTAAGGTACTAAGGGACTTAGGAACTCAGTGCCTATTTTACTAAAACCATCTTCCCCGTAAAACTCAGCCCCTTCTCCGTAGTCAACCGGTACAGATAAATTCCCGAAGGCATTTTCTGGCTATTTTTACCCGTACCGTCCCAGACCAGGTAATGCCTGCCTACATCCAAATTCCCGTTAAATAGTGTCATAATTTCTTGTCCAAGTGTGTTATAAATAACAACTTTAACCCGTGAAGCAGAAGGTATCGACACTGGAATAGTTGTGCTGGGATTGAAGGGATTGGGATAATTCTGACCCAGGGCAAATTTGACCGGAATGATCTTATCAATCTCAGTCAGAACGGATTCCTTGTTGCCGACAATCAGATCAAACCGCGAAATATTTTTAACACATTTGAATTCATAGCGCGGATTTGCACGTAAATTCTGATATTTTATTAATTCTTTATCTAAAAGATACACTTCAAGTTCTGCTGGAATGATTGATACACCATCAATCGTAAGTGATTGGTTTGTCTGTACCTCAGGACTGAATACTTCCAGTGACCAGGTCGTGACTTTTTCGAATGCCGGACGTACATCGCTGGCAAAAACACTGTACTCATTGTCCCATTGTGAACGTGGAAAATACAACGCCGGAACATTGCCAAGGGCTCGGGGTTTACGGAAATCCAGTTTATCCATTTCCCGGTCGGCCAATGAGGACACCCCGAACCAGCAGGCGGCATCGGTCGTTTCGCCGGATTCCAGGCGGATCTGACCCTGCCAGGAAAGTACAAATTTCGGTACGGGATTTATAAATAATTCACGATAGGAGATGCGTAATATTTGTGCACCAGCGGTATTAAAATAATAGTATCCCTGGAAAGGAGCAAATTCGCTTGCCTGTTGAAAACCACCGGTACCCTGATAACTCCAGATCGGATCGGAAATGCCGTTCAGATTTTGAACACCGGTCCAGTACATCTTCTGCGGAAAAGGATTAGTGATCAGGTTCCAGCCGTTATGTAAACCTACTTCAACTTCTTCGTTACTGTTCAATTGAGCAGACAGGGACACGTAGTCTAATGTCCAGTCCCCTTTATGTACAATCCAGAAGGCTCTGCCGGGGAGTAGTGTAAAAGCAGCACTACCGTTGGATTTGACCAGGTAATCTGTCACTGCACCATTATCCCAGTACATCTCCCAGTCCTGTCCCTGTTTACCGCTTAAAAAGGTGGACATATTGTCGGCAGCCCGGCCGGGAAGACCTACGATCCGATAATCCTCGGTTTTATAATTGTTCGGACTTGAATAGGTGGGAAAGTTATAGGTTTTATAGATGGTAATATTCGCCGTATACACTGTGGTATTGAAAGTCGCATTCGAACCGCTGCTCTTGCCCAGAGAATGAACAGCTACTACCCGGAAATTATACATCGTATTCGGTTCGAGATCAAAGACAGTGGCAGTCGGCGTGACATCCAGAGTACCTGAAACGGGACTCTGATCAGCCCAGGCCGTATCGCCATAAGAAGTGGTACGACCATATTCAAAGAATACCTGGCAGTCCTGACCGGCTGGATTCATCCAGGCATTGAACTGGGCTGAGACCGGCGTGATATTACTGGCTGCCGTGGTGTTGACTGCCGGTGCGGTCGATACCGAAACATTTAAGGTGGTACTTTCCGTTCCACCATTTCCATCATCCGCCGTGACCGTAATAACAGCATTTCCCGCAGCAACCGGATGAACGGTAAGCAGAGCACCAGTAACCGAAGCTTCTGCTACACCTGTATTAGAAGACTGAGCCGTAAACCCCAGCGTATTCCCATCCAGATCGATAAATACAGGGGCCGTGGCAACTAAATTTTGCTGAAAATCAACATCCACCACCAGATTTACATCCGGAATTTTATTAGCAACAAATGGTTTGCGATTAAGATTGACAGAGCGGGCTACATCGATATTCGCCTGCAGATCAGCTAAATTCAGGCCGGCCGCCAGGGCATAGGTCAGACGTATCGTATTTCCGGGTGTGATGGTATATGGACCAGCTGATAAAAAGGAATGATAATCCGCTGTATCGGCTGGGATGGCCACCAGGGTCTGCATGGCTGCATAACCGGTTGTACCCCATTCGACAGTATGTCCTGACACGGTAGCATTCAACAACGCCAGGCCATAATAATTCGAATTGGTCATCTGGTCTGCTTCATATACATAACTCAACTGCCTGCTGTTGTCATAATCGGCTAGATTGCGGTAATGATCGCCGACGTCCCAATCCAGATCCAGGCCGACATAAAGACCGTTGATGCTGGTTGGTTTAGTGTTGACTATATCATAATCTATCAGAATATAGTCATCATCCGGAGCGGAAATTTTTGAATAGGATCTTTGTTGTACCCTGACCCCGATTGGATTGTGGGCACGTCTGTCGCTGTATTCCGAATGGAACGATTGTGAAAAATGGGTGATTAAACTTGGCACGGATGTCACCGGGGTTTCGGTGGTATAGGAATGGCTGA
>CAYSHN010000197.1:0-6703 GCA_964430815.1 uncultured Calditrichota bacterium
CTGCTCTGGTCAATCTGCTGGTCTTAATTCCTTCCCAGTGGCATTATCTGCACGGAAATTTCTCCTTACCTGCCATCCGCGATCTGCTCCGTTTCGGCCTGCCCATGATCCCTAATGGACTGGCCTATCTGGTGGTAGAAATCAGTGACCGCTATCTGATGCTTCATCTGCTTGATAAGGATAAGGTTGGTGAATATAGTGCAAACCATAAATTTGGTACACTGATGCTGTTACTGGTAACTGCTTTTCGTACGGCCTGGCAGCCTTTTTTTCTAAAAGTTGCTAATCAACCTGATGCCAAAAAAATATACAGTCGGGTAATGACCTATTATGTGCTGGGCGCTGCCACGGTTGTACTGGTGGGTAGTCTGTTCATTGAATATCTGGTCAAACTGCCGATCGCCGGACAAACAACGATACTGGGAAAAGCATATTGGGGTGGAATCCGCATTATCCCGCTCATTTTACTATCTTATTTGCTTTATGGGGTTTATACCAATCTTATGGTTGGAATTTATATCAGGAGGAAGAGTGAATGGATGGTGCTGTTTACCGGCCTGGCGGCAGTAGTCAACATTGGTTCTAATTTCTATTTGATGCCGCATTATGGTTTAATGGGTGCCGCTTTTGCTGCTTTGCTGGCTTATTTTGTTATGACCGTCTCTATTTACATCGCTAATCAGAAGGTTTATAAAATTGCTTACGAATACAGGAGACTGACCATCATTTGTGGTTATTTGGTTGTAGGGCTGCTTCTTTACTATTTTGTTCCAATCAATATTTATTTACGTATACTGATTGTATTGGCGCTGCCCCTGGTGCTGATCATATCGAATTTTTTTAATGCTGAAGAGAAAGTATATCTGCGTTCAATTTTTAAACGATAAAACAGGGTGTTGAATCCTGAAATGCAATCTGCCACAATCACTCAAATGCGTTTAAATTTTTTCCTCAGACCGGTTCTGGTTTTATTTAGTTTTTGCTATGGTTTCATTATCTGGATCCGTAATACTCTTTTTGACTGGCGAATTCTGCGGATCAAGAAATTTAACCTGCCGGTGATCAGTGTCGGGAATATTTCTGCCGGTGGAACAGGAAAGACCCCATTTACTATGGAACTGATCCGTTTGCTCAATCAGAAGTATAAACGGATTACCATAATCAGCAGGGGGTATAAAAGACAATCTCACGGGTTGCAGGTAGTCTGCGATGGACATGGTTTTCTGGCGGCGGTTGAAACTGGTGGAGATGAACCGGTTTTAATAGCCAGAAGATTTCCGGGATGTGTAGTGCTGGTATCGGAAAAACGCAGCCAGGCAATTGAGCAGGCTGTGCGGCAATTCCAAAGCGAGTTGATTATTTTAGATGATGCCTTTCAGCATCGTTGGGTGGAGCGGGATGTCAATATTGTACTCTTAGCACAATCCAATCTCTTAGGGAGAGAGTGGCTTCTGCCAGCGGGTCATCTGCGTGAACCTTTAGACAGTCTGAAACGGGCCAATCTGGTTATGCTAATTGGCAAAGAGTTAAACCGGTCTGTCAGCGATTATCCAGAGCTGCAGCGGTATTATCAGTGATATGTCTGTTTTGCTCATGTACAAGTTGATTGTCTGGTTGATGCAACTCTGACTCCGATTGCCGCCGCTGAAGACCTTCGGCGGCAATTAACCGGCCGGCCGGTCATTGCTTTTGCCGGAATAGCCAATCCAGATTCCTTTATCAATATATTACAACAGGCCGGAATGGACCTACGACGATTGATGATCTATCCGGATCATCATAGATATTCGGAGCATGATCTGGCGCATATAAAATCAGTAGCCCAAGAAGAGAAATGTGTAGATTTGGTAACTACGGAAAAGGATCTGGTAAAACTCTCAGCGGATCAATTAAGTGGATATAAACTAATAGCATTACGTATAAAGATTTGCCTGGAATCACCGCAAAGCTTTCAGCAAAAACTGGATGAGTTTATTGACAAGACTAGATAAAATAGCTAAATTAGCAGACTTGAGATCGCGGGGTGGAGCAGGCTGGTAGCTCGTTGGGCTCATAACCCAAAGGTCGTAGGTTCGAATCCTACCCCCGCTACCAGAGAGGTGGTGTTAGTTATGACGCCACCTTTTTTAATGGCGGCGTAGCTCAGTTGGTTAGAGCAATGGAATCATAATCCATGTGTCCGGGGTTCGAATCCCTGCGCCGCTACCAGAAAACCAAAACAATCATACCTCAGATATGCTTTTAACTCATGCTTGAACGTGTTAAGCAATTTATTTTATCAAATCATCTGCTGTCAGGAAAAGACGATACTATTCTGGCTGCTGTTTCAGGTGGAATAGATTCCTGCGTTTTATTAGACATTCTTTACCGGTTGAAAACGGAATTAAAATTCAAATTGGTGGTGATCCACTTTAATCATCGGGTCCGGGGCAAAGCCAGCCAGGTTGATGAGTATTTTGTTAAAAAACTGGCCCTGAGTTACGGTTTGAAAATTATCACAGGTACAGCTAACAAAGTACCACAACGAAAAAATGAGACTAACCTGAGGGAATTACGAATCAAGTTCTTTCAGCGGCTGCTGCAAAAAAACCCACAAGCGGTATTGGCTACCGGACATACCAGCACCGATCAGGTTGAGACCTTTATTATGCGTCTGGCTAAAGGATCGCGTTTACGAGGTTTACTGGGTATAAAACCGCGGGCGGGCAGGTTGATTCATCCTCTGCTTAAAGAATCACGCGATAGTATCATCCAATATGCCAAGCAGAGGGAATTAAAATTCCGGGAAGATCGAAGCAACTATGATCTTAAAATCCCAAGAAACCTGATCCGGCATAAGATTATACCCTGTTTGAAAAAGAATTTAGGCGAGACCATCGAGCAATCGATCGCCAGAAGTATTACCGATCTTACCGAACAATATCAAATTTATCAGCAGGCATTAAATGAAGTTATCGACCGAAGCACCAGGAATGTAAAAGGGGTAACTTTACTGCATCGGCAAGACTATTTACAGTATAGTTCTCCTTTACGCCGGGGATTGCTGGAATATTGTATTTCAAAGGTTTATCCTTTAAATTACAATGTTTCAGACCAAGGTTTCGAGCAGTGGGATAAGTTTATCCTGAAGGCTCAATGCGGCAGAAAAAAATCATTTCAGCATCAAGAAATTGCTCTGGCTGAAAGAGAATATATACACTTTGGGAATATACCCAGTAGGTCCGAACGTCAATTTAGATTACCACTTGGCGGAAAAGTAGTTCTTGATGCTAGACGGAGTCTCTATTTCACCAGGATTTCCGCCGCCGAAGTCAAATTCAGTCCTGATCGGAAAATAGAATTTATCGACGGTACCCGCAGTGGAACTGATCTACAGGTTCGGTACTGGAGACGCGGAGATAGTTTCCACCCCCTGGGTATGCAGCAGGATAAGAAACTGAGTGATTTTTTTATTGATTTGAAACTGAGTCGAAATGTAAAGCAGCAGATACCCCTGGTTTGCCGGGGAGATGATATTATCTGGATTGCTGGATACCGCTTGGATGACCGTTATAAAATAACCAAAATGACAAAGAAACATTATCGATTAGAATTAAAAACAAAATGATGGTTCATGGTCAGGAGAAAATAATTGCAGCAAATTATCACCTGCTTTTATCGGAGCAGCAAATCAGAAAACGTACAGTCGAAATGGCCACTGAAATTGCTAATCTTTACCAGCATGATGTACCTATTCTTATTGGTATCTTAAATGGTGCTTTTATTTTTTTGGCCGATCTAATTCGTTATATTAATATAGATTGCGAGATTGACTTCCTGCGTATTTCAAGTTATGATGATCAGAAGGAGTCGAGCGGTCATATTAAAGTTTTAAAACCGCTCAGTGCTGATATCAAAGGACGTCATGTTATTATTGTTGAGGACGTTGTCGATTCGGGATTATCGGTGCAATTTTTAATTAAAATGTTATCCGCCTTTGAACCGGCTTCATTGCGACTGGCTACTTTTTTGCGGAAAAAGTCCGGTCTTAAAACGGATATACATGTTGATTTTGTCGGTTTTAATATTGAGGATAAATACGTAGTGGGGTATGGTTTGGATGAAGAACAAAAAAAACGGAATCTGCGGGCTGTCTATGTCGTTGAATAGTATTAGGGCAGGAAAAAACTGAAAGGTATATCGGATGGATGAGGATAAGAATCGACCAAAATATCAACCGCGACCCGATCCAGATCGCAAACGTAAAGATGATGAATTCCAGTGGAAAAAAGCATCTAAAACCACATTAATCTGGATTTTATTTTTATTGGTAATTATGGTTATTATTACTTTTTACCGGGACTCGGATGAGGGTGAGGTTAAGAAAATAAGCTTTTCTGAATTCCAGCAGATTCTTAAAGATGACAATATGAAAAGCGGAGAGATCGTTGTTACCGAGAATTTTTTAGTTGGCGAAACCAGACATCCGGCGGTGACCGTGGAGCGTGGTAAAGAAAAAACCTACAACAAATTTAAAACTACTCTACCCTTTCTGAGCGAGAATATGGTAAATGAATGGAAATCTAAAAATATCGAAATCGAATTTGTTGCGCCATCTAATGATTTAACAACCATCTTAACATCTTATTTCTTTCCTATGTTGATATTAATGGCAGTTTTTATATTTTTTACCCGTCGTATGCAGGGTGGTGGAGGCAGCAATCGGGGTATATTTTCATTCGGTAAAAGCAGGGCACGAATGTTCACCGAAGACAAGATAAAAGTAACCTTTGCCGATGTGGCGGGTGCAGATGAGGCCAAACAAGAGTTAGAGGAAATTATCGAGTTCTTAAAAGATCCTGCTAAGTTTCAACGCCTGGGGGGAAAGATACCGAAGGGTGCATTATTACTGGGCCCTCCCGGTACCGGAAAAACCTTATTAGCTAAAGCGGTCGCTGGTGAGGCTGGGGTACCATTCCTCAGTATGAGCGGCGCAGATTTTGTCGAGATGTTTGTCGGTGTGGGTGCCAGCCGGGTACGTGATCTCTTCGAAACCGGGCGCAAACATGCTCCTTGCATTATTTTCATTGATGAAATTGATGCAGTTGGCCGGCATCGCGGAGCTGGACTTGGTGGAGGGCATGACGAGCGTGAACAAACCCTGAATCAATTACTGGTTGAAATGGATGGTTTCGATACCAAGGAGGGTGTTATTCTGCTAGCGGCCACCAATCGGCCTGATGTTCTGGATACAGCCTTGCTGCGTCCCGGGCGCTTTGACCGTCAAATTGTTGTCGATCGACCGGATGTACGGGGCCGCGAAGGTATTTTGAAGGTGCATACCCGTAAGATCCCCATCGCGGAGGATGTCAATCTGGAAGTTTTAGCCAAAGGAACACCGGGTCTGGCCGGTGCGGAGTTAGCTAATATGGTAAACGAAGCAGCCTTGTTGGCAGCCCGAAAAAACAGGGATCGCGTAATAATGTCTGATTTTGAGGAAGCAAAAGACAAAGTTATGATGGGCATGGAGCGCAAAACGATGTTGATCAGTGAGGATGAGAAAAAAAGCACAGCTTATCATGAGTCCGGGCATGTACTGGTATCCCGTCTGTTACCTAATACCGATCCTGTACATAAGGTCACTATTATCCCTCGTGGCCGGGCTCTGGGTGTGACTTCCTACTTGCCTATCGATGAGAAACATAATTATTCTAAAGATTATCTGGAATCGATGCTGGCCCAATTACTGGGAGGCAGGGCAGCAGAGAAGCTCGTTTTTGATCAGTTCACCACAGGTGCTGGGAATGATATTGAAAGAGCTACCGAAATTGCACGAAAGATGGTCTGTGAATGGGGTATGAGCGATAAATTAGGTCCGGTTACTTTCGGGAAAAAAGAAGAAGAGATTTTTCTGGGTCGTGAAATAGCACAACACCGCGATTACAGTGAAAATACAGCACAAGATATCGATCAGGAAGTACGGGTGATTATTAGTCACGCCGAGCAACGGGCAGAACACATTCTTAGCGACAACATCAAGTTTCTGCATGGACTCGCTGAAGCATTGCTTGAACATGAAATACTAGACGGAGAACAGATTGATCTGATTCTTAAGGGGCATAAACTCGGGGCGAAAAAAGAAATAACAGAAATATCAAATACCGGCACCGCCCAGCAGGAGAAACCAACAGCACCTTAAAAATATGGCAATGCTAATAAATTTCAGTTTTACCGTGTAGAGAATAACATCAAATATCTGTTTTGTCGATAGGAATAACGGTTAAAATGGAAACTGCAAATTATGAATAATATCTATAAATTTCTTTCCGGAAATATTCCCGGTGGTTTATTTGTCCTGATTTTTGCCCTGGTGATTATCAATCTCGTTTCCTATTTGCTGTTCAAGAAATCAGGACTGTTCGAAAAGCCAGTATATAAAAAAAGAAGCATCCCGTTAAATATATTTGTTATTTTTATCTATTTCTTTTTCTGGTTTTTATTACAGCCACCCCAATTGCCCAAAACCGTGCTTATTCAGCCATTCCAGTATGGTGATACCATCGATGTGACCATTAGTGAAATGGTCGAACAGAATCTGAGTGGAAATTTATCGGCAAAATTCAGACTCCATCCCTGGGAGTGGTTCTATCTGACTGCTGATAAAGATTCGATTAATAGTTTAAGTTATCGTCAGAGTCTGGCCTCTCGATTGAAGATCGATGTC
>CAYSHN010000198.1:0-6693 GCA_964430815.1 uncultured Calditrichota bacterium
AATAGGCCATCGCCCGCTGTACTATCATTATGCATACCATCATCAAACATGGGAATTGTGTCTTTCAGACTTTGATCAAAACTCTCAATGTGCGTTTGTACCGATAATTGTTCAGCCTCAGGATTTAATACACGCGATCTAACGCATAAAGTATCTGTTACAGGAGCAAGGTATCTTGAATTGGTTGTTACATATTCTGCATAATAACGCGGATTTGCTTTAAACAATGATAAATACGCTGCCATAAGCTCGGTTTTGGTACTTACATGCACATTAGCACTTGTGTCGGAATTTAAATTAAAATGCACTCCCTTTTTTCGATCCCTTTTTAATTCTGGCCTATAGGCATATTTTTTAACAAATTTTACCGGCCCAGATACGTTTTCAGATTTTAGTCTTTGATTAATGGATTTAATATTACTGTTCTGAGATAATGCAGCTTGAATAAAATTGCCCGGATTGTCAACTAGGCCACCGAAGGATGGAACAATGCCAATAGCCAAACCAGAACCAAATGCATTATTCCACACACCGCATATAGCTCCACCATTATCATTCTGCCAGATTGGTGTAGATTTTTGGGGAAGAAGCTCATCCATCAAGAAATTCCTCCCATTATAAATAAAGGAGGATTGAGCGAAACTGTACAAACCCTGGATCCCGAAAATATCATCGGAATCGTCAGGACCTCTAACCAGACTGAACCATGGTTTAATGTCATATGGCTCATACTCAGGGCCAACATTAAAGCAATCAGCTCCTTCGAGGTAAATCTTGCCACCATTGATAAGATAGTTTTCCAGTGCTATAGGTTCTGCATCTGTTGCACCCAATATATAATCATGACTTTTTACTCCCAGAACAACAAAAATAGCTTTATAAATACTCAAATCTGTACCAAACTCGAATAGATTATTCGTAAGGAAAACACTTTTGCCATTGGCAGCAATAGCTTCGAAAATGCTGTCAGCGCTGGCAATTGTGGTGGCAACAGCATATGTTCCCAGCCATACCAGGTAATCGGGAGCAATACCAACAAAACAGTCAATAGTATCACTGCTACTACTAACCTTAGGGGGTAATTCATTATCTGTTGCCCTTAGGTAATATTTAATTAAAGCACCGAGCGGTAAAGATTCACTATCCGTATATGTTTCCATACCGGCCAAAACACTATCAATCAAATTATTGTCTCGATAGATATAAATTTTTGCCAGATCATCCAGGGGAGTGCCGTCGGTCTGTGTTACCGGATCATACCAAAGGAGGGTAATGTGAGAATCATTATAACTATATTTTAAACTTTCAGGTTGAGATGGGAAAGGTGAACCGCCGGCATAGACGGAAATTCCTACAGGAATACTGACGCTATCAGTACTTAAATCCCGTGCTTGAATCTGATATTTATATTGTTGACCGTCAATTAAACCATTATCCGTGTAACTCTCAATACTGTTGGCTACACTATTTATCAACTGATTATCCCGACGGATAGCAATATCAAAATTGGTCAGAGGATTACCGCCTTCATACTGGACGGGATCACTCCAGGTAATTTGTACCGAAGTAGGCATGGTATAATCGCTGTATGCCTTCACGGCAATGGGCGCTCTGGGATTTTTATAAACTGCGTTGGCAAGATAAGCAGCATAGACATCAATCACACCTTTACCATAGCTATTATCTTCACCGACTTCTCCCAGGTCCACTGCTGTATCGTATAACATCTGTTTTAACTCTGTACCGTTTTTATTAGGAAAAGCCTGCTTTAAAAGAGCAATAGCACCGGAAACATGCGGTGCTGACAGGGAGGTACCATCACCAGATCCATATCCACCACCTGGGGCACAGAAACGAACAGAAACTCCTGGTGCAACTACTTCCGGTTTTATCTCGTTACCATTACCTGTGCAGGGTGTAGGTCCTCTACTGCTACTAGTCCAAATAGGTAAATCAATAATATTACCAATAACAGCTCCGACGGAGAAAACATTCATCTCAGTGGTACGTAGCATTTGAGGGGACAATAATGTACTGGATTCAGGTCCATCATTGCCAGCAGCCCAGACCATAGCGATTCCTGCAAGTTCAAGGACGTCAAGGGCAGGTTTTAAATAAGAATTACAATCTGGCCAATAACCCCAAGAATTATTGACGACAATCGGCATATCATCGCTAGTTTCCGGAAATCCGTCCGGATCCAAAATCCATTGAAAAGAACTTAAGATAAAACTATGAGAAATATAATAAGGTGTAAAGATTCTCGCACAGATCCATTTGGCATCAAAAGCAACCCCGATTGTATCATGTGTTGTAGTATCCAGGCCGACCATTATACTTATTGTACTTGTCCCATGACCATCAGCATCGACAGGATATGAGGAACCTTGACAGTCGAGCCAGGCTGTTGAGGCTTTCACTCCAGTATCATTGCCCCGCCAACTGGCGGCAAGTGCTGGATGAGTACCGTCAACCCCGGTATCAAAATTACCTACAAGAACCCCTTTTCCAGTTATACCAATTCCCCATAATTTATGGGCATTGATCACTTTCAAACCAGGTTCTGCATTATTGGAAATGCTTGGTGGAGCAGGTTTTCTCTCCACCGGTTCTATCAATGTAATCTCTTCCGGTAAATCGATATATGCAACATCAGGGTGGTTGCTCATGCTAAGTATCGTATTTGCTGAAGATTCAAGCATTATAGCATTAATGATCCAAAAATTTTGGTAGCTGGTTACATCGTTTTTTGATTGGGAATTGAGATTATTCAAAAGATTGATCTGGGTTTTGGAAGCATGTTTCTGTAGACTGGTAATCACCATATAGGCACGTTCCTGGGGACTGGCTTTTTTTGCTGTTAGTTGTTTATCAAGCGCTTGAATATCAAATTGATCTTTGAGAATCATAATGGTTTGAATTTTTGTATCGGTGTTCTGGACTGATGATATGGCATCTGACAATCGAGGTGTGATTTTTAAATTTACCTGTGTGGAGTTAGTTTGCGCCCCTACCATTATAAAAATACAAATGGAAAGGAAGGTGATTAAAACGAAAATTATAAAATATCGATTCATAGAATACCTCCGCATTTTTAAAATATAGAAGAAACAACCGCAGCAAGGAATTTTGCCTCCATATCCTTACCCGATTCGTTCAAGAAATGAGTTTCAAATATAAGAAATGGATGGATACCAGCTATAGATGAACGGTTAATAGAGTAAAACTATTGCTGTAGATAAAATGCTGGATTAACGATAGACAATATACGGAGATACTTAGCTAATGCAAGGGAAATATCTATCTAAAGAATATACTCACTCCAAAGCAATCATATTACCACTTACAATGATAGAGATAGCGCCCCCTTGGGAGCGCAGGGAGGCCTATGTTATTATTAAACATAGGCTTTTTATTTAAATAGATTCTTTTCTACACTGATATACCCGCTAAAAGAAAATACCCCCTCAAGAATATCCACATTCCAACATCGTAGATTATCAGCTGATTTTTAAGAATTTATCTTTTAGTGAACTTCGAATTAGTTCAAATATATTGCAATCCCTTATAATGTTAATTAATATATCGAGTCTTTCTGTCTATTCTTTCTTACAGATCTAAATCAGACACATACGATTCCGACATCCTATTTACTCGATTAAGAAACTAAAGGTATTCTAAATGGTTGGTAAAACCATTTCCCATTACAAAATCCTCGAAAAAATTGGTGAAGGGGGCATGGGCGTCGTCTACAAAACCGAGGATACCAAACTAAAACGCACAGTCGCTCTAAAATTTCTCCCACCAGAATTAACTCGCGATGCCGAAGCAAAGGAGCGTTTCATCCATGAGGCACAAGCTGCATCGGCACTACAACACAGTAATGTCTGTAATATTCATGATATAGATGAAACGTCAGATGGACAGATGTTTATTGTAATGGATTGTTATGAAGGTGAATCATTGAAGGAGAAGATAACACGTGGACGGATGAATCTGGAAGAGGCGATTAATATTGCAGTTCAGATTGCCAGCGGCTTGTCGAAAGCACATGAAAGGGAAATCGTTCACCGGGATATTAAACCGGCAAATATATTCATTACCGCAGATGGGACAGTAAAGATTCTCGATTTCGGAATTGCCAAGTTAAGCGGAGGCCGGACAAAACTAACCAAGGCAGGCTCGACGTTAGGGACTGCTGCTTATATGTCGCCTGAACAGGCAAGAGGTGAGGAAGTCAATCATCAAACCGATATATGGTCTTTGGGAGTTGTTCTTTATGAAATGATTACAGGGCAATTGCCATTCAAGAGTGAGTATGGGCAGGCGCTGGTCTATTCGATCTTGAACGATGATGTTCCACCGGTAAAGCAACTGCGGGAAAATGTACCGTCAGCACTTGAACACACTATTGCTCGCTGTCTGGAAAAGGAGAAGACAAAACGATATCAGAATGCAGCGCAAGTCGTTGGTGCTTTGCGGGAGATTCAGCAGGAGATAGTGCTGGCAATTAAGGAGCGGAAGAAAATAAAGAAAATTGCCCTGATTATTGGAGGTGGCATAATCGTTCTGGTCATCATTGTCCTGGCGTATTTCTTTTTGTTGCCGAAATCAGTTCCCACCCAGGAAAAATCTATTGCCGTGCTTCCTTTTGTGGACATGAGTCCGCAGAAGGATCAAGAATATTTCTGTGATGGGATGACGGAGGAACTGATCAATCGCCTGAGTAATATTCAAGAGCTGCGGGTGCCGGCGAGGACTTCCGCCTTCGTTTTCAAGGGGAAGACCGGAGATATACAGGAAATCGGCAGCAAGCTCAAGGTACAGACGGTGCTCGAGGGCAGTGTGAGGAAAGCCGGCAACGAACTCCGCATTACTGCACAGCTCATTAACGTCGTTGATGGCTATCATCTGTGGTCGGAGAAATACGACCGGGAGCTCAAGGATGTATTTACAATCCAGGATGAGATCTCATCTGCAATCGTGGATGCCCTTCGACTGAAACTCACGTCTCAGGAGAAAAAAAAGATATCCGAGCGTCAAATCGACAATGCCGTGGCTTATGAGTGCTATTTGAGGGCTAACTATGAGATCGGGCGGTATAAAGAGGATGCGTTAGATCGTGCCGTCCAGGATCTTCAGAATGCCCTGGATATCAGCGGCCCTAATCCCCTTCTGTATTCGGCAATGGCTTATGCCTATTGGCAATATGTCAATATCGGGGTTAAACAGGAAGATTATCTGGCAAGAGCGGAGGAGTATGCAAATAAGGCGTTGACCATAGATCCTGAATTCTCTCAAGCCCACATGATCCTTGGATTGATGTCTATGGCGAGAAATCTTAAAGAGGGAATTCGCTATTTTAATAGTGCATTGGCAGCGAATCCCAATGAACCAAATACCTTGGCTTGGATTATAACCGCTTATATAAGTATCGGAAAGCCCTCGGCAGCCCTTCCATTTATAGAGAGACTTAATAAAACCGATCCACTGAATCCATTCAATTATTCGACCCAAGGAGGATACTACTTGATGGATGGTCAATTCGGCCCTGCTCTTGAGCCGTTCCGTAAATTTTATCAATCAGATCCTTCGAGTCCTGTAGCAGATTTTCTTTATTCCCAGGTCCTGGCCTATAACAAAAAGTTTGATGAATCTTTTTCTATTATTGATAAGTGCGCTGAGGCAGATCCAAACAATGTCATCAGCAAATTTGGACTTTTGCTGAAATACGGACTAAAGAAAGACAAGAAACGTGCACTCCTAATAATGACTCCTGATTTCCGAAAAACCTGTCAACGGGATGGGGAATGGTCATATTATGTTGCAGACGCGTTCGCCTTGCTTGATGAAAAGAAAGAAGCTTTGGATTGGCTGGAAAACGCCGTCGATCATAGTTATTTCAATTACCCCTTCATAAATGAATATGATACCTTCCTTAAAAATATCCGAGGCGAAGAGCGATTTAAGAATCTCATGGTAAAGGTGAAGTACAAGTGGGAACATTTTGAGGAGTGAAAATGATTAGTCAAACTGTTTCCCATTACAAGATACTCGAAAAACTCGGCGAAGGTGGCATGGGTGTGGTTTATAAAGCCCATGACACCAAACTCGACCGGGATGTGGCACTTAAGTTCCTGCCGCTCCATCTCAACGTCTCGACCGAAGACATCACCCGTTTTGAGCAGGAAGCCAGGGCAATCTCAGCTCTAAATCATACGAATATTGAAACCATTCACGATGTGGACGAAGTTAATGGACAGAAATACCTGGTGCTGGAATATATCCCCGGTGGAACTCTCAAATCCAAACTCAAACAATTAAAATCCGATGATAAACAATTTTCCATAGCGGAAGTCCTGGACTACAGTTTGCAACTGGCTGAGGGTTTAGCTCATGCCCACCGCCATCAGATTATTCACCGGGATGTGAAGACCGACAATATCCTGCTGACCGAAGAAGGGAAGATCAAACTCACCGATTTTGGATTGGCCAAGTTGCGGGGAACCATACATAAAACCAAAACAGGTAGTACACTGGGTACATTGAGTTATATGTCCCCGGAGCAGATCCGTGGTGAAGAAGTAGATCAGCGTTCGGATATTTTTTCACTGGGAGTGGTATTATATGAACTGCTAACTTCACATTTACCTTTTGTGGGGGAATATGAGGCGGCGGTAAGTTATGCTATAT
>CAYSHN010000199.1:0-6651 GCA_964430815.1 uncultured Calditrichota bacterium
ACCGAATTGTTTAAAAAACACAGACAGGAAATAGACGGTATCCTGGTGACCTTGCCTAATTTTGGCGATGAGCGGGGTGTAGCCAACACGCTGCGCTGGTCGGAATTGAATGTGCCGGTGTTAGTTCACGCGTTCCCGGATGACAGTCGTAAAATGACTATAGCAGACCGGCGTGATTCTTTCTGTGGAAAATTATCCGCCTGTAATAATCTGGTCCAGTATGGCATAAAATTTTCTTTGACCAATCAACACACGGTTGATCCGGAGAGTGCCTCCTTTAAAAGCGATCTGCAAATGTTTATTCAGATCTGTCAGGTGGTTAAGGGACTCAAAAATATTCGGATCGGGATGATCGGTGCCCGGCCAGCAGCCTTTAATACGGTTCGCTTTAGTGAAAAAATTTATGAACGCCACGGTATCAGTATCGAAACAATCGATCTGTCTGAGGTCTATGGCCTGATCGGTAAAATAAAAAATTCGGACAAAGACTTGAAGGCAAAGATCGAAGAAATTCATAGTTATATTCCGGTCAAGGGTATCCCGGAACCGGCTTTGGAAAAAATGGCCAAGTTCGGAGTGGTGATCGAGAGGTGGATGAAAGAAAATAATCTGGTAGCCAGCGCTGTTCAATGCTGGACTGCCATTGAAGAATTCTATGGTGTGGTGCCCTGTACCCTGATGAGTATCATGAGTAATAAATTGATGCCCAGTGCCTGCGAAACCGATATCGGTGGGGTGATCGGCATGTACACCATGATACAGGCTTCCGGAAAACCCAGTGCTATTCTGGATTGGAATAACAATTATGGCGATGATCCGGATAAATGCATTATGTTCCATTGTTCCAATCTGCCCGCAGGTGTGTTTGTCGATGATCAAGTTGTCAGTGCTTGTCGTAATTGTTCGGCCGCCAATCTGCCCCGCATGGATTATCAGGAGATCGTCGCTGGTACGGTGGGCAAGGAAAATACATATGGCACCGTAGTCGGCCGGATTCGTCCGGAACCGTTTACATTTTGCCGGGTTTCCACTGATGATTTTTCAGGAAAAATTGCCGCCTATGTGGGTCAGGGACACATGACTGACGATCCGTTGCAAACCTTTGGTGGTTATGGGGTGGCTCATATTCCCAATCTACAGAAATTACTGGCCTATCTCTGTGCACAGTGCTTTGAACATCATGTGGCCATCAATCTGTCTCAGACGGCAGCGGCAATTGCTGAGGCCTTGGAAAAATATCTTGGCTGGTCTGTCTATCACCATCAGGAATGAGTAATAAGGGCAGCTGTTTACAGGAGAAAAAACCAGGTTTAGGTCTTTATTATTTCTATTCTTTAAAATTCAGATGTGATAATATTAATGAGTACGGCCTGACTTGTCTGGATATGTGATTTAAACCTTTTTACCAGTACGGAAGTTTGATAAATTTGAATTTATGGAATTAGATCCGGGTAGAAATTAAATCTAATTTAATACAGTTAACATAAAATACAGGTGTAATTAATCGTCAGATAAATATCCAACATTCTGGCATCTCGCAGGGATATTTTTGCTGGTACTTTGAATCAATCAGCACGAGTAATTCATAGCCTGAAATTAGTATGAGGTTTTATAATGGATCGTAATTTTATTTTTAACCTTTTGAAAACAAGGAGTACCTATCAAACTGTATTCCCGCCCAAGTATAAAGTCGAACAATTTTTAACAGGTCTGTTGGAAGTGCTATTTCCTCATTTTTGTGGCGAACGTGATTATTTTACCCCGGAAGCCCTGACTGGTAAATTCGCCCTGATCGAAAACGACCTGGCGAAAATCTTGAAACTACAACAACCCGGTCAGGCTAAACGGATTGATCAGATAACCAGCCGTTTCTTTAAGAAGATGCCGGAAATTTATCGGTTGTTATGTCTTGATGCTCAGGCCATTTATGAAGGGGATCCAGCTGCTGAAAGTGTTGACGAAGTAATCTCTGCCTATCCCGGGTTTTTTGCTATTTATACCTATCGGATTGCTCATGAGTTTTATTTGAGTGATATTCCGGTTTTTCCACGGATGCTGACTGAATTTGCCCATATTCAAACGGGAATCGACATCCATCCGGGTGCCCAGATAGGTGAATCTTTCTTTATTGATCATGGTACCGGCGTAGTGATTGGCGAGACGACGATTATCGGTAAAAATGTCAAGATCTACCAGGGTGTTTCGCTGGGAGCCTTAAGCGTTCAAAAAAATATGTCCAAGATTAAAAGACACCCGACGATTGAAGATAACGCGATTATTTATTCGAATGCTACCATTTTAGGGGGTGATACAGTGGTGGGACATGATAGTATTATTGGGGGAAATGTCTGGTTGACACAAAGCGTGGCTCCTTACTCTATTGTTTATCATACCAGCGAAGTAAAGGTGCGCCGTAAGAGTACCACAGATAGTAAATCAAGTTCATCGTCAAAAAAGGGGAAAAAAAATGCTAATAAATAATATATTGGAGAGTATCGGGAACACTGCACATGTCAGAATAAATAATTTATATGGCCCAGCTGCACATGTCTGGATGAAACTGGAACGCAACAATCCAGGCGGCAGTATCAAAGACCGCATTGGTCTGTCGATGATCGAGGATGCCGAAAAGAAAGGTCTGCTGAACAAGGATAGTACGATCATTGAACCGACATCGGGTAATACCGGAATCGGATTAGCTATGGTAGCGGCGGTAAAAAAATATAAATTGATTCTGGTCATGCCAGAGTCCATGTCAGTGGAACGGCGACGACTGATGTCAGCCTACGGTGCCCGCTTTGAGTTGACACCGCGTGAATTGGGTATAAAAGGCGCTATTGAGCGTGCTCAAAAAATGCTGGCAGAAATACCCCATTCCTGGATGCCGATGCAGTTTGAGAATGAAGCCAATATCGAAGCCCATCGTCGGTTTACCGCCCAGGAGATACTGAGTGATTTTCCGCCGCCAGGACTGGATTATCTGATCACCGGTGTCGGAACCGGTGGACACCTCACCGCTTGTGGGGAACTGCTGAAACACAAAATGCCAACCTTGAAAGTATTCGCGGTTGAACCTGATTTATCGCCGGTCATCAGCGGTGGGAAACCGGGTCCCCATCCTATCCAGGGACTCGGCGCCGGATTTATACCTAAAAATCTACACACCAAGATTCTCGATGGTGTAATTCAGGTCAGTAAGGAAGAGGCCTTTGAGTATACCAGGCGTTGTGCCAGAGAAGAAGGAATCCTGGTCGGGATCTCGACGGGCGCGGTCTTAGCAGCAGTGGCAAAAAAAATCAAGGAAACCTCGCTGGAGAAAAAAATCCTGACCTTCTGTTATGATACTGGGGAAAGATATTTATCGGTACCGGATTTGTTTGACTAGATTAGCGCTTGATATTTAATTTTTTATATTCAACCTAATAGTCATTGGATGTAAATTTTGATATTTCTATTACTTTTATTAAAAAAATCAGGTTTATATCCATTTTCTTATTTTACTTACTGCAACAATTCCCGTTGACTGCTGTACAGTATTACAAAATTTTAAAATTAATGCTTATAATATATATTTTTAAATAGCTATTACGATTGGTATTATATTTGTTATAATATTATAAGTGAGTTGAAATGGGTATGGTGATTTATATAAAGAATTATATAAACTGAGGAAGGTTAGGTAGATCAGGAAGAATTATTACTAATGGTCCTATTTTTAATCAGATCTATTAATTTTAATTTAATTTTTATTTATATTTAAATATATCCTTTAGGTTGATTACAAATGAAAAAAATCAAAGAATCATTATTTAATTATGAAAATCCAGCAAGTAGTTACTTTATAATTAATGGTGATTCTTTAGAAATTTTAAAAAACTATCATGATGAAAAATTTGATCTGATCATCACCTCACCTCCCTATAATATTGGCAAATCCTATGAGACTAAAAAATCGATTGAAAAATACCTTGAGACACAGGAAATAGTAATCAAAGAGTTAATTAGGGTTTTATCTCCAATAGGTAGCCTCTGTTGGCAGGTTGGCAATTATGTGGATAAGGGTGAAGTTTTTCCCTTAGATATTTATTATTATCAAATTTTTAAAAAATATGGTCTAAAATTACGCAATAGAATTATATGGCATTTTGGCCACGGTCTTCATGCTTCCAAAAGATTTTCCGGACGTTACGAAACAATATTATGGTTTACTAAAACAAATGTATATATTTTTAACTTGGATTCGGTTCGGGTTCCTTCAAAATATCCAGGTAAAAGACATTTTAAAGGTGTAAAAAAAGGACTCTTATCAGGAAATCCAAATGGTAAAAATCCATCGGATATTTGGGAAATTGTTATTAAAGATTGGGAGAGAGGATTGTGGGATATCCCGAATGTCAAGTCAAACCACCCGGAAAAAACCGCACATCCGTGTCAATTCCCAATTGAATTGGTGGAAAGGTGTCTTTTAGCATTAACAAACAAGAATAGCTGGGTCCTTGATCCTTATGCGGGGGTTGGTTCTACAATTATTGCTGCAGTCAGGCATAATAGAAATGCAGTCGGAATTGATAAAGAAAAATACTACTGTGAAATTGCACAAAATAGGTTAAAAAAATTAAAGGAAGGAACCTTGAGAATACGTCCAATTACTCAACCTATCCACAAGCCTTCCCTAAGAGAAAAAGTTGCGCAAATCCCATTAGAATGGTTGAATAAATCATGAAGATTAGGCAGAAATATTCGCATCTAAATGGTGAAGAATATTTAATTGTTCATCATAAGAATTTATATAAAGAAATTGAAACGACTGTTAAATCATTGGAGGCGTCTTCATATAAGACAAAAATTAGCGATGAGAAAACAATGAAAGGGCAAAAACTCTATAGCCCAATTGATTTAAACAAAGCATTTCAAAAAAAATTTAGACATCTTGATTGGAATGAAACAAGATACCAATATTATATAACTACGAACCCAAAATTCTTAACAGATTTAATCAATTTACCTTATGACCAACAAAGAAATTATTTGATTTCGAAGGGAATCCAAGAACCAATTCATTCTTATAAACAAACTGATTTTGTTAAAGATCAAATAGCTGTTGAAGTGCAGTTTGGTAAATATGCCTTTGTTGCTTTTGATCTTTTTGTCAAACATTTGTTATTTTATTCAGGTGGGGTAATCAATTTGGGGATTGAAGTTTTACCTACGAAAAAGATGCAATCACAAATGTCAAGCGGAGTGGCATATTTTGAAGGAGAGGTGTACAATATTTTGCGTCATGGAAGAAATAATCCCCCCGTCCCCCTTCTTATACTTGGAATTGAGCCATAATAATACTCAACCATTATCAATAAATATATTTGATGATATCATGACTTATCGATTATAGTCATCATGATTTCTATATCTAAGGTAGTTGGGAAATAGCGCAGGTATAGTTAAAACATTAAAGGAGGTATATATGGGGTTTTGGCAGGAGTTTAAGGAATTTGCGGTCAAAGGAAATGCCCTGGATATGGCCATCGGTATAATTCTTGGTGCCGCTTTCAACAAGATCGTAAATTCACTGGTCAATGATATTCTGATGCCGCCGTTGGGAATTTTGATTGGTGGTGTCGACTTTAAAAATCTGCAAGTTGTATTGAAAGATGCTGTCGCTGATGTACCGGCCGTGGTTATACGATATGGCCAGTTCGTAAATACGATTATTGAATTTTTAATCGTGGCGCTTAGTGTCTTTGTAGTAGTTAAAGTGATGAATCGTCTGATCAAAGCGAGAGGAACTAAATAGTACTGCACGATATTTACCCCTGTTATCTGGATGGCAATGAATTTGCTAACAGGGGTGATTTTCATTTTAAAGCGGGATTATATTCTGCCATTGTTATATTATTATCAGCATGGATTGGCTGTGAAGAAACTGAGTGAGGAAAAATATCCACCACCCTGGCAGGCCTTACGATCAGAGCAGGGACCGGATCTAAAACTTTTTCGGGTCCGCTATGATTGGTATAAAAATCCAAGAAATAATAAAGAATTTAAACGCCTTGTTCTGGAAACAGTGGATTGGGTGAATATAGTTGCGATTACAACCGAGAAAAAAATAATAGTCGTTCATCAGTACCGTTTTGGTACGGGAAAAATTTCGACTGAAATTCCAGGTGGAGTTCTGGATGTGCAGGAATCACCTCAGGAAGCAGCAATTCGGGAGTTGAAAGAAGAAACTGGTTATACTTCATCAGCGTGGCATTATCTTGGTGCCGTGGAACCCAATCCTGCTTTCCATACTAATCTTTGTCATCACTGGCTGGCGGAGAATGTTCAGAAGACACATAGTCCTATGCTGGATGAAGGGGAAGATATAACAGTTGAGACTCTTGATTTTGCTGAAATCCAGGCCGCAATTAAATCCGGTCAAATCAAACATGCCCTGGCCCTTTCTGCTCTATCGCGGGTTAGTGAATTATGGAATGGTTTTTTACCGGGGAGATAATGTTAATAACTCTCGGCGCGCTAGTAATAGTTATAATTGGTTCAATCGTCCAGGGCTCGCTGGGCATCGGACTTGGTTTTATCGCCGTGCCATTGCTGGCATTACTTGATCAGAACTTTATTCCGGGTCCATTATTAATGGCCGCATTGTTGTTG